>JBCBQD010000005.1:0-52974 GCA_039820425.1 Cyanobacteria bacterium J06635_1 | reverse complement strand
AAAGCCTTCGAGGAGACCGCCAGCTCTTAATCCGACCACGACTAAGATGACGAAGAGCCCAGGAGGGGCCGCTTCACGCCAAAGTGGAAACCAGTTTTTGAAACAGTGGTACACCTTAGTCAACTAGCCCTAACTCATAAACAATTCTCCAAGCTTCAATTCTAGGATCTTTATCCGGATCATCGGGAATACCTAAACTATCTTGAAGTCGCACCCAGTAATTACGGATGGTGCGATCGCTTACTTTCATCGTTTTAGCAATGGCTTTGTCTGTGAGACCCTGATGAAACTTGAACTTCAAGGCGCTTACCCATCGAGAATCTAATTCCACGCAGCCAGCCGGGAAAAAATGATCGTTGAGCCCTGCTTTTTTAGGCCAATAGATAGAACCGCGCAGAGCTAACTCGGTTGCTTCTAGCATGTTCGCGAGGGGTTCACGTTTGTCTAAAAGTGCAAAGCCGCCTTCATAGGTATTCACAACCGGGCGAAAACGAAAAACTGGCTGGATATTGGTACTGAGTACTATCAGGTTGGGGCCCGCACCAGAGTTTAGGGCTTGCTTCAAAAAATTAAGCCCAACCTGACGCTGGGCAGGCTCACTTGCATCTGCAGGAATGCTTAAATCTAGAATGAGTAACCGTACAGCGTGATGCTTGCGAAGCAGCTTTTGGGTCTCAGCCAGATCGCGAGCGGTTAGGATCTCAGCGGTTGGATACTGGCGCTGCAAAGCTGGCACTGTGCCATTTAAAATGGCCTCATGATCGTCTACGACCAGTATGCGAAAAGTAACATCGGGTGCTGGCGCTTCTAAAGTTTGAGGGTGAAGATGGGGGGGGGAGTACGACTTGATCATCATTAAGTTAAGGGGCTCAGGGAACTGGATTAGGCTGCCAAATTGAACACTAGGTATAGTCTCTATGCTCAATTGAGAGCTTCAATTTGCAAAATAATTGAGGAATTATGCTTAATTCTACGAATTAAACCTCAGAAAATGTTAAATTTATGCATAACTTATTACCTCACAGCTAGCTATTCTTGAAAATTATGTATTTCAATTAACACTGAAGCTTGGAGTATGGGCAAATTCGGAATTTATTCCTGCCTGGCTAAACTGGGGTTTGAAAAACCTTTTATGGTCCATCCAATGGCGAAAAACCTCGCTGCCAAGGCACTGTTGTCAACCGATTAATGGAAAAAGGGGTGAACCGGCAAAAAACAAATCCTGTAGAAAGGATTTTATGAGGCGTTTTGAGAGAATTCTGGGAGAGTATTGGGAGAGTATTGGGAAAATCGCCCCAAACCAAACGTTTCTGAGAATTGATAATCAGCTTTGGAAAACCTCCAAAACTGTGCCAAAGGTGTAGAAGACTGCAAATCTACTTTGGGTAGAACCCACAGCCACGGGTATTGTATCGAAAAATCAGTTTTTTTTCCGCTAACACACAGTTTTAGTTTGCCTATCGGCTTAGCATTAAAAATTATCCCATAGACAAAATTCAGCAGCTAGAAGAAATCTGGATGCTGTCTAAGGGCTTTTGGATGCCTTCCTTTACGGATTGCCTCGACCTGATTTACGTGGCCATGCCCTAACGTTATTAAAAGGAAGCTGAATAGGTCGGCAGTATATCCGGTGTAAGTGTTGTGTTAGCGGGGGAAAAAAGGTCTGGTGATGGCGTTAAGTTATCTCCAAGATTGCCTGAAAACGGTCTATCGCCTGAAGACTGGCCATGATACAGCAGGGCATCTTGCTCAACTAAGGTCGCTGAGGTTGGGGACGAAATCGGACGAATTTGAACCGCGCCTGTCCCTGCACCAAAGACAATGCTTCTATCTTCGTTGAGAGTGATTTGATTGCCTTGATTCGTAAAGTCAGCGCTATCGCCCAGGGGCACTTCAAGCGCAATCTCACCGGTTTCCCAATCTAACCCCCAGAAATAATAGTTAGCGTCTTGACGACCTGTGCCATAAACGAGGTCTGAGCCGTCGCTGTAGGTCAATACATTGTTAAAGTTAACGGTGTCGGTTGACCAAACTAAATCCAGCGTCCGACTTTCAGGGCTCCACCGAAGTTTCTGAACCCCGTTAAGCGGATCGGAGTCCAGGGTTAAACCGTTGTACTGTGCGATCGCAATGTCATATCCCCAAGCTACTGGCGAATTTTCAGCGGTAAACCCCTCTCCGTCTGGGGTTGAATAGGGAAGTGGCACAACAGCTGCCACCCGCCGATCATGGCCCGGTAGACCCACCCAGTCATCCGGAATCTGATCGCGCCAAAGCGCCACCATATTATTGTTTGGAGAATGACCATCGGCCACCAGGACAAGCTCATCCATGCCCTCGACACCCATAAGGGTCGGGGTGGTGCCGCTGCCCGTACAGGTTTCTCCCAACAGTGCAGCAAAGAGCTCCCTAATCGGTCCACGGTTGATGTCCTCGCAGCCAGGCCCCCTAAAATCGTAAGGAACTTCCCAACCTAAACTCAATTCCTGATTTTGCCAGTTGACCCTCAGCATTCGGTCAGTTGTCACAATATAAATGCCGCCTTCCTCATCTATGGAAAACGCATTGTGATAGTTAATCTCCCCCTCATCTTGAGGCAGTTCTAGTACTCGATACTCATCGAAATCAGGACTGATGGCCCCAACATAGCCCTCATCAGTGGTAAAAATTGTCCAACCGTCATAAGCAACATTTACGTGGGCCGAGCTGCCCAGAACATCCTCCGGTAACTCAAATGTATCTTCCAAAACAATTTCTGAGTTAGGATCGCTCGGATCAGCCTCACCATATAGATAAAATTTTCGTTCGCCTGGGTCAGGTACCAACACCTGATTCCCGGCCAATAAGATCAGATTCCAATGAACAGAAAAAGGATTGAAATCAATTCGATGCCGGTCAATGACGCTAAAATCGTCGTCAATTGAGAGTTTGAAGACATGGGTCGTGGTTGCTCCCCAGGCCACTCGCTCCCCATTGGGATATTGCTCAGATATCAGTGTCCAGGGAGAGACCCCCCCCATCAACCAGGGCTGAACTGTTTCGACTGCTAGCAAGTCCCCCGGTTCTGGCCCCCTCAAATGAGTAGAGGCTTGAGCGTAAGAATTAAGGTGATAAACAGGCCAGGGAGAATCGGCGAGATAGGGATTTACTGGCGGTAGAAAACTGTCTACTGGCTCCAAAGGCAGCAAGGGATCTTGATCGGAATTGAGAGGCAACGTTGAAGGGTCTTCAGTAAGCATATTTTGCCTTGAACTCAGCTACTCGGGTATGGCACATCCGACTGATGCAACAGTTACCCACGCATAATCTTTCTGCAAGTTGCCCATCTCTTCAATATACTGCCAAAAGTCATACTGCCAAAAGTCAAGATTTAAGCGTGTCCCAAATAAAAGCTGTCTCAACAGCTTGCACAGGCTCAAGGGCAGGCTCACTAGTAAGTAGCAACCGCAACAATATCTTCTGCGATCGCTTGCAAAATTGCCTTAGAAGACTCTTTTATAAATAAATGCCCACCTGGAAGTAAGCGCAGTTTAGAGCCCTTTGTGGTTTGTTTATCCCACGCCTCAAGGCTGTTGAAGGATACTTTATGATCCTGCAATCCTCCAAAAATGGAGATCGGAGCAGCGATAGGCTCATCCGGTAAGTAGGCATAGGTTTCGTTAATAGCCAAATCAGCTCGAAGAATTGGCAGATAAATCCCCATGAATTCGTTGCTTTGCAGAACTACCTCAGGTGTGCCGCCATAGCTGCGCAGCTCCGCCTTTAGGCCATTATCAGGTAGCGTATGAATCCACGGTAAAGGCACAGGTACCTGAGGGGCCTGACGGCCTGAAACAAATAACCTGAGTGGCAAAGGACATCCTAAGCGCTTCAAATGGCGGACCCATTCGAAGCAGATCAGCGCACCTACACTGTGGCCGAAACAAATAAACCCGCGATCTAGATAGGGAAGCAGCCCCACATGCATCTCAGAAATCAAAGCGTTCAGGTCTCGAATGGGCGTTTCTCGTAGGCGAGTTTCACGGCCAGGACGCTGAACGGCACATATCTCTATCCCTGGCGGTGCATCTGCTGCCCAAGGTCGAAATATAGAAGCACCTGCACCCGCATGCGAGAAACAAAACAGGCGCAGGGATGCTTCAGGATTAGGCTTTGGAAACAGAACCCAGGGGTTAATAAAACTCATTGCTTAGCCTTACAAGGGTGGATGTCTAGATCTACATCTGTTTAGCAGCTAATCTTTACTTAGAGGGTGCCTTCACATCTGCATCTTTTGAGCGCTGCGTTCAGACATTTAATCCTAACCTTCTAATCTTTACCTTACCCGCCATAGGGTATCTGTTTAAGCCGGGAAATTCTGCCTAGGTGGGGAGTCAGGAGTCAGAAGTCAGAATCCAGTACCCTCCTGACTTCTGGATTCTGACTTCTGGATTCTTTCATCACCGAAATTTTCCGCCTTGAGTTGATACCTCCGCCATACAGATTTAATCTCAGTATGAGACTCTCGAAAGAACACTTGCTCTATACCGAAAGGGTATCAACTTAAAGCGGGAAGTTTTCCCGAGGCGAGAAGTCATGAGCCAGAATCTAGTTCCCTGCTGACTCCTGACTTCTGGCTCCTGACTTCTCACCTAACCTGAATTTTCCGGCTTAAATTAGGCACCATCCGAAAACTTGCAGTTTTGAAGCCTCAGCCTTCGCAATCCTAATGAATATTCACCAGAAACGAATGCTCAACCTGCCATGTCCAATATCCCCAACTAGCAAGATTACACAAGCGTTTTTGACGCCGCTTTCCAGATTCGGAAAATCTTAAAAATTAAGACTTTAGGGTGCTCACCCAGACGCTTTTACCTTAACTTTATCTCTTATTTACCTTAACTTCATCTCTTGTTAGACATCAGGGGAGCCCTAGATGGTGGCCGAATTGAGCCCAGTCGCATAACAGAAATCGCCACAAAATCGATAAAAGTATTCTCTGAAACGATATATTCAAACCACGTTCTGTAAGCTTGAATAGCTCTTTAAAGAAATATTTATTCGTACGTTCGAGTTGCTTTTGATCGCCAGTTTTTGTTTAATAGCTGACGCCGGATTGTGTCAGTTGTCTAATAAGTTTTTAGTTGACGTGCGGTATTAAATTCTGGATAGGGCTTCTAGTCGCTTTCACAGGGCCAGTGAAGCCTAGATTTATTCCCGGTTGGGAAGATGCCTGGCCCAAAAGTACGGGGACAGCTTTATGAATTCTCTATTCCTTAACGATGATTAGAATAGTGCTGAAACTGATGGCTATACTCTCAGAATTCTCAAAAAAAAACGCCAGCGTTCTGAAGGTTCATCGATCGAAAAGACATTTGTTCCAGGACCTGCCTGTCTGCTTGGGGGTGACCCTGAGTTGTTTGGGGATCATCACCCAGGCGTTTTTTCTAGTTCAGCCAGCCCTGGCATCTTCCCATACTTTTAGCTTCGATATTTTTAACCATGAACTTCCGCCTCACACACGGGGAGATTCTACGGGGTCAAGGTGACGTGGCTTCGGGGGGCTGATTGATAACGTGAATAAGTCTTGAATAAGATAAGCCTTGAATAAGTTTGTTTATGGCTGTTCCGGCCATTCGTAGCGCTTGCTTCGTTCTTTTTGGGCTGCTTTGAATTCTCTCGCAGGTCTGCCCTAGCTCTACTCAATCGCTGGGTATTGCAGACTATGCCTTAACCCGAGGGATTAAACTTTCAATGGTTTGCCGAAGTCCCAGACTTTTTCCTTAAAATTCATTTTTTCCAAAAATGGAAAGCTCTGAAGAGGAGATTGTGAAAGTATGCAATGAGGGGACACATCCAGTGCAAGAAAGTTAGATAAGTGCAGAGCATATTGTTGCTTTGTCGAGCTCGATTTGGGTGCTCTTGAGTATGCTGTCAGTGTTGAGCGCTGATAGCGTTGAATCGAGCTGGTTATAGTTCGTCTGCTTTTTATGAAGGGTTGAGGGTAGGTGATGACGCTCTCGATGCGGTCAGATATGCAAAAGTTATCAGTCTCGACGCCTTTGCCTGAAGGTGCTTCGACGTTTATAGATGTCTTATCTCATAGGGCGCAAGATTGTTCTCAAAGGCTTGCTTACACGTTTTTGCAGGGTGAGCATGAGGTTAGCGCTTTAACCTATAGTGAACTGGATTTAAGAGTCCGAGCAATTGCAGCTTTTTTGCAGTCTAGGCTACCAAAGGGTTGTAGGGCTCTGCTGGCTTATCAGCCGGGCTTAGACTTTGTTTTAGCCTTTTTAGCCTGCCTCCATGCGGGGGTGGTGGCAGTCCCAGCCTACTCTCCTCGACGCAATCAGAAAACATCTAGGCTACATTCTATTGTGGCCAATGCGGGCATTGAATTTGCGCTGACAACCTCTCAATTGGAGCCCTCCTTTAAGCAATTTTGCAGTAGTGACTCTGTGTTGTCAGACCTGCATTGGTTGGTCACTGATCAGACAGATCAGTCGTTAGCGGCTCGATGGCAAAATCCAGATGTGTCTCCTGATGCATTAGCCTTTTTGCAATACACGTCTGGCTCAACAGGTGATCCTAAAGGGGTAATGGTAAGTCATGCGAATCTCTTGCACAATTCGTCTGTCATTGCTGAGTGTTTTGGCCACAGTGCCGAGAGTCAAGGGGTGATTTGGCTGCCGCCTTATCATGATATGGGGCTGATTGGAGGGGTCTTGCAGCCACTTTACATCGGGTTCCCGGTGTGTTTGATGTCTCCTGTCGATTTTCTACAGAAGCCGCTACGGTGGCTGCGTGCGGTTTCTCGCTACCGGGCAACCACCAGCGGGGGGCCTAATTTTGCCTATGATTTAGCGGTGCGCAAGGCCACCCCTGAGAAGTTGGCTGACCTGGACCTGGATCTCAGCAGCTGGGAGGTGGCGTTTACAGGGGCGGAACCGATTCGGGCTGAAACGCTCGATCAGTTTGCAGAGGTTTTTGAGCCGTATGGGTTTCGTCGAGAAGCCTTTTATCCTTGCTACGGCATGGCCGAAGCAACACTGATTATCTCCGGGGGTGAGAAATTGACCCCACCCACTGTCCGTCACGTGAGTGCAGATGCGTTAGAGCAAAGGCATGTGAAACAGGTAGGGTCTGATCGAAGCGATGCTCGAGCCGTGGTGAGCTGTGGCCGCAGTGTTTCGGGGCAGACGGTGATGATTGTCGATGCTGAAAGCTTGCTGCGGTGTCCAGAGGGCCGAGTTGGAGAGATTTGGGTGTCGGGGGGCAGTGTTGCCCAGGGCTATTGGAATCAATCGGAGGAAACGGAAGCATACTTTCAGGCCTGTTTGGCTGGAATGGAGGCTGAGAGTGAAAAGGAATACTTTATGCGGACGGGCGATTTGGGCTTCCTGGATGGGGAGCATTTGTTTGTCACCGGGCGGCTCAAAGATTTGATTATCATCAGAGGGCAGAATCACTACCCTCAGGATATTGAGCTGACGGTGGAAAAAAGTCATCTGGCCCTACGATCTAATGCGGGTGCAGCTTTTTCAGTTGAGCTTAAGCAAGCTGAACGGTTGATCATTGTCCATGAGGTTGAGCGTAGCTATCTACGACAGCTTAACGCTGAGGAAGTCTTAAAGAGTATTCGTCAGACAGTTACAACCCACCATGCGTTGGAAGCCTATGCGATCGCACTCGTCAAAACCGGCAGCATTCCCAAAACCTCAAGTGGCAAGATTCGCCGACGTGCCTGTCGAGATGCCTTTCTAAACGGCGATCTTAATATTGTGGCTGATTGGAGTCGAGATACCCGACGAAAAGCCACCTTTCAATCGCTTCAGGATCAGATTGATTCTATCTTTCAACAGATAGGTCAGCAAGATATAGGCCAGAGCGATGGCTGATAGCCCCTGAGTGTGCAGTGTTTCAAGAATGACCGTTGCAGCCGGGTTTGACTCGACTGTATAAATTCCCCAGACAGGAGAAACAGCCAATATGGACAAGATGACCTCTACCCTGCCATCTGCCGGAGATATCCAAACCTGGATGGTTTCTTATCTGGCCGATGCGCTAGATATGGAACCAGACGATGTTGAAACAGATGTCCCCTTTGATAGCTATGGCTTAGACTCATCTGCTGCCATCGGCATGACCGGAGAACTCGAGGATTGGCTAGGGTCAGAGGTAGACCCGACGGTGATTTACGACTACCCCACCGTTCAAGCCCTTGCCCAGTATTTGGGAGAGCCGAAATCTGAGTGACCTGGAGAATCTTGATGACCGATTCTCACTCGCCTGATAAGTAATGTACGCTACAGGGATTTGTTTATTATGAAAAGCGTGAGTACGCCAACAGCTGATGTGAGACCGGCTTCTACCCTCTCTTCTCGACCAGATGGGAAGCATTTTCAGCTCATTAACAGAACCTATGAAAATAACGCTGCCTCCGACTATACAGAGAAAATTGAGGCCCTGGGTAAGGCTTTTAATTATCAGGAAAACCGTGATGTCCACTGGGGAGAGCGAGAATTTTCAACCTTGTATGGTACCCCCCTCTATGAACATGCTTCGGCCAGTCAGAAGCTGGCGCTAAATCACCTGTACTGGGTTGGGCAGTACAACCACACCGCGAATGCCGAAGCCAACACCATGCTCTACAATCAGGTGACAACGGGGGTGTTTGCCCACTTGGGCGGCTATGAAACCCTTTGTCAAGAGCTTGATTTTGAAACTAGCCAGGAGCGGTTTCACATCAATACGTTTCAGCGAATCGGACTCAAAACCAAGATTGCGCTGATGGGCAAATCTTTTTTGAGTACCCGGGTGAGTTCGAAAAAGAGTTTACTCTCAACCAGTACCCGACTGGCCAGCAAAGCAGCCCCCAAATTTCTCTCGAGCGCGTTTGAAACCCGATGGGGGAGTGCTAAATCTGGAACGCTGCAAGATACCTTACTGAGGGCGTTCACCCGTCGCATGTACGGCGAGCAATATTATTCGCAGTACCTGTCAGCCCGGCAGGATGCCCCTATCCCCACGGCTACAGGCGGGTTGGCAGGCAATACGGCGTCTCCGTCGGTGATTAAGTTCTTGACCCTAAACTGGGGCAGTTCTCCCTTTATGGCCTGCCACTATTACACCATGCGAATGGTGGCGAATATTTCTCTAAAGGGTTTTGAACATCAGTACTTCAAACGATTTCGCAAACTTGAGAAGCAGGGGCAATTCATTCCTGCACCAACGGCGGTTTCCTACAATCACCTACTGGATGAGGCTTTTCATACCACGATGTCGCAGGTGCTAGCCCAAGAAGTTTATCAGCACATGCCGCAGCCAACCGCCTACGAGCAGTGGCTGGCAAATCTGATTGTGTTGCGGGGGCAAAAGGGGGTCATGGGGGGACTCTCTGGGTGGTTGCCGATGACTTTCAGGGATGATGCTTTCTTTATGACTCCGCTCTATCGTTTGCTGCGCTCTCCTTTATTTGAGCTTTCTCACCGGGATACGCTGCACTGGATGGAACGGTGCCTGTGTCAGGAACATGAAGGATTTCATGCCAACCTGAGGCACCATCAAAATCTGCTGGCGACGTTCCAACGATTTTTTGAACCGATCGGTTATCTGTGGCCCAATGCCCGTGAAGTTAAACCCATGGTCGTGGGGGGCTCGATCGATCGGGCGATTCGACGAAATAAACAGGCGTTTAGGCAATTCTCAGTGCCCGAAGAACAGCGGTAGGGCAAGCGCACGGCAGGGGCTCTCTGGCGAGTGACCCAAATGGGCAACAGGTGTTTGAGTTGTGAGGTTAGACGCAGGTGGAGCCAATTGCAATTGTTGGAATGAGCTGCCGGTTTCCGGGGGCAGATAGCCCGGAAGCATTTTGGGCACTGCTGCGGGACGGTATCAGCGCCATCGATACGGTGCCGACTGATCGATGGGATATTGATGCTTATTACGATCCAGAGGCATCGCCCGGGACGATGAGTACACGGCTGGGCGGGTTTATCTCCCAGGCTGACGAGTTTGAGCCGGGCTTTTTTGGGATTTCGCCTCGAGAAGCGCTGCACATGGACCCTCAGCAGCGGCTCATGCTAGAGATAGCGTGGGAAGCGTTGGAAAAAGCGGGGATTGTGCCTGGGGAGCTGGCGGGCAGCGCAACAGGGGTTTTTATCGGCTGTGGCAACTACGACTTTGGGGTCCGCATGGCCAGGGCCTATGAAGACTTTGACGCCCATCTGGGTACCGGGGCCACGGTGGGCATCGCGGCCAATCGCCTCTCCTACATTTTGAATTTGCGTGGGCCCAGTCTCACGGTTGAGACCGCCTGTTCGTCTTCTTTAGTGGCCATTCACCTGGCCTGCCAGAGCTTGTTGAGCCAGGAGACCGATTTATGTCTGGTGGGGGCGTCCAGTTTGATGCTGGCCCCCAATCAAACCATTATCTATTCTCAAGCGCAGATGTTGTCCCCTGACGGTTGTTGCAAAACCTTTGACGCGGGTGCCAATGGCTATGTGCGCGGTGAGGGGTGCGGGCTGGTGGTGCTCAAGCGCCTGGCGGATGCCCAGCAGGCGGGTGACAATATCCTGGCGGTGATTCGAGGGACAGCGGTTAATCAGGACGGTCAAAGCAATGGGTTGACGGCCCCCAATGGCCCGGCTCAGCAGGCGGTGATTCGCCAGGCGCTGGCCCAGGCCCAGGTCGCCCCCAGCGAAATTAGCTATGTGGAAGCCCACGGCACCGGTACGCCGCTGGGGGATCCGATTGAGATTAAGTCTCTTAAGGCGGTGCTGGGGAAAGATCGCCCGTTGGATCAGCCTTGCTGGGTGGGGTCAGTGAAGACAAATATTGGCCATTTAGAGGCAGCGGCTGGCATGGCGGGGCTAATCAAGACGGTGCTGGCGCTGCAGCATCAGGAGGTTCCGCCCCATCTCAATCTGACGGAGCTTAATCCTTATATTTCGCTCGAGGGTACGGCGTTTGTCATTCCGACCGAGCGCCAGGCCTGGCAAACACCCTGCCCGACCCGACTGGCGGGGGTGAGCTCCTTTGGCTTTGGGGGCACCAACACCCACGTCATTTTGGAGGAATGGGTTGCCCCTGCAACGGTACCGGTACCGGCCTTTGAACGGCCCCAGCATGTGCTGGCGCTTTCAGCCAAGAGTGAAGCCTCGTTGGAGGCTCTGGTTGATCGATATTGCGCGTATTTGGGTAAACATCCTGAGGTGGCGCTAGGGGATGTTTGTTTTACGGCCAATCGGCTGCGATCGCATTTCAACCATCGCCTTAGCGTGGTGGCCGCCTCCACCCAGGAACTTCGGGCAAAGCTTGCTAAGCTGCAGCAGACGCCCGCTGGCGCAGCCCGCCATCAGCTTGCTCGCAAGAAGTCTCCCAAGGTTGCTTTTGTGTTTACGGGCCAGGGCTCCCAGTATGTCGAGATGGGCCGTCAGCTTTACGAGACCCAACCCACCTTCCGGGCGACCTTGGCGCACTGCGATGAGACCTTGCAGCCCCAGATGGGCACATCCCTGCTGAGCATTCTGTATCCCGCTGGCAACAACGGCACTTTGAAAGCGGCCACTACTAAGCTCAATCAAACTGCCTACACCCAGCCCGCGTTATTTGCCCTGGAATATGCCCTGGCGAAGCTTTGGCAGTCGTGGGGCGTTGAGCCCTCGGTGGTGATGGGTCACAGTGTTGGCGAATATGTGGCGGCCTGCATCGCGGGGGTTTTTAGCCTGGAGGACGGGCTGAAGCTGATTGCCCATCGCGGGCGGCTAATGCAGTTTACGACCAAGACTGGCGGGATGGCGGCTGTTCTGGCAGATAGTGAGACCGTTCGTGGGATTATCGCGGATAGCCTGGTAACCATTGCCGCCTTTAATGGACCGAACAACACGGTTATCTCAGGGCCTGAGTCGGTCCTTGAGGCTGCGATCGCAGCCTGCTCTGAGCGCGGCATCAAGTCTCAGCGGTTGCCGGTTTCCCATGCGTTTCATTCTCCAGCGATGGAGCCGATGCTAGCTGACTTTAGAGAGGTGGCCGGGCAGATAGATTTTCATACTCCAAAAATTAAGTTTATCTCTAATTTGACTGGCACGTTAGCCGACAAAGCAGTCGCCACGCCAGACTACTGGTGTGAGCATGTGATTCAGCCGGTGAATTTTGCGGCGGGGGCCACAACACTTTTTCGACAGGGCTGTCCCATTTTGTTAGAGGTGGGGCCAAAGCCGGTCTTGTTGGGCATGGCACAGCGAATTCTTGCGGCTGAGCCCCTGCCCGCTGACGTTAAACCTGAAAAGCAACCGCAGGTCTGGCTGCCCAGCCTGCGGGCCGGTCGCAAAGACTGGGGGCAGATGCTAAAGACCCTGGGAACCCTTTACACAAAAGGTATTCAGGTTGACTGGGGGAGTTTTGACAAAGCCTATGACCGTCGCCGTCTGACCCTGCCCACCTATCCCTGGCAGCGGCAGCGATATTGGATTGAGCCGACGGACCAGCAGGGTGCCCAAACAACAGAATCAGAGAGCCCTGTTTTGAAGTGGATCGAACGGGGGCAGGTGCCGGAGTTGGTGCAGCAGCTCCAGACCCAAAATACGTTTTCAGATGCCGAGATGGCGCTGTTGCCCAAGCTACTTGATAGCCTGGTGGAGCAGCATCGTCGGTTACAGGAGTGCTCCTACAATCTCCTGGGCGATCTCCAGAAGATTATTTACGAGCTGGTCTGGCGGCCCCAGCCTCGGGCCCAGACGGCGGTTGCAAGTGAGACGGGTAGCTGGCTGATTTTGGCCGACAAAGGCGGATTGGGCAAGGCGTTGGGAGATTTTTTAACCCAGCAGGGGCATCGCTGTCGTTTACTTTATGCCGATGACGTGGCTGTTGCACCTGCGGAGCGCCGAGACGCACTGCAGCAGGCTATCAGCACCGTGCTGAACAATGGGATTTCTCCGGTGACGGGCGTGGTTTCGTTATGGAGTTTGGATGTTAGCTATGGAGATGGGCCAGCCCGGGCTGCTGAAGCCTGTCGGGATACCCTTTATCTGGTTCAATCTCTAGTCGCCCAGGAGACGGACGCAAAACTCTGGCTGATCACCCATCGAGCCGTCATAGAACCTTCTCAGGCAGGGGTGTTCCAGTCTCCGGTTTGGGGGTTGGGCAAGGTGATGGCGCTAGAGCATCCTGAACTTTGGGGCGGGCTGATGGATGTTGATATTGACGCTCAATCCTCTGCCAAGCATACGCAAAAGGTGGATGAAATCGCGGCGGAGCTGTTGGATGCCCAGGGTGAAGATCAGATTGCGTTTCGAGACGGACAGCGCCATGTGGCGAGATTGGTGCCCCAGGCGGATGCGCCTCAGCCGCCCAAAGCCGGAATACATATCGGTGAAGATGCCACCTACTTGATTACCGGCGGGCTAGGGGCGTTGGGCCTGGCCGTTGCCAACTGGCTGGCGCAGCAGGGGGCAAGGCAGCTGGTGCTGGTGGGTAGGCGGGCTCCCTCAGAGGCGGCTGAGAGTGCGATCGCAGCCCTTGCCCAGACAGGGGTAAAGGTGTTGCCTCTCCAGGCCGATGTCACCGTCGCCGCAGATATGACCCGGGTTTTAGAAACTGTCCGAGCGTCTTTGCCGCCTCTCAAAGGAGTTGTCCACGCCGCTGGCGCGGCGGGCTATGGGCCCCTGCAGGAGATGAGCGCCGACAGCTTTGAGAAAGTGCTGGCTCCCAAGGTGGACGGGGCCTGGATCTTGCATCAGCTAACCGAATCCCTGACCCTTGACTTTTTTGTTAATTTTTCGTCTATTGCCTCGGTTTGGGGGTCTAAGGAGCAGGCCCATTACGCCGCCGCCAATCAGTTTTTAGACAGTCTGGCCCACTATCGCCGTCGTCAGGGCCTAGCTTCGCTGACCATCAACTGGGGCCCCTGGGCTGGGGGCGGCATGGTTGTGCAAGAATTTGAAGACTGGCTGGCCCGGGCGGGGATTACCCCCCTGGCTGCTGAGCGCGCCACTGCGGCCCTGGGGCAGCTTCTGGCTGAAGGGCGTACTCAGGCGACGGTTGTGGAGGCCGACTGGAGTCGATTTAGAGCCCTCTACGAGTTGCGTGGCCCCAGACCGCTGCTGACAGAGCTAGCTGTCTCATCCACAAGTGTTGAATCATCATCGGCTAAGGCCCTGGAGGAGTTGCAGGCAGTTCCGGCTGCCCAGCGAGAGACCCATCTAATTGCGTTCTTGCAGGCTGAGGTGGCTCGCATCTTAGGCATGCCCTCCGGACAACAGCCCGATCTGTATCAAGGCTTCTTTGAGATGGGGCTGGATTCTCTCATGGCGGTCGAGCTGAAGACCTATCTGGAAAACAGTTTTGCCTGCTCTCTGCCGGGCACGCTGGTTTTTGAGGTGCCTACTATCCACGACCTGGCAAATTATCTGGCGACAAATGTTCTGGGTTGGCAGGCAGAGGATACCGCTGCGCCAGAGGAAGAAAGGGAAGAAGAAAACCCGCTTGCTGCGGTGGCCGAGATGAGCGAGGCGGAGGTAGATGCCTCCATCGCCGAGCGATTGGCGAAACTGGAAAGTCTGATTGGAGGAAACTGATATGGGCGCAGCCACAACCGGTCAACTTTCATCCCAGCAGCGCATCCTACTCGCCCTTGACGAGGCCGCCAAAAAGCTGGAGGCGCTTGAGCAGGCAAAGTTCGAGCCGATTGCGATTGTGGGTCTGGGCTGTCGGTTTCCCGGCGGAGCCAACAGTCCGGAGGCGTATTGGCAACTACTGCACGAGGGGGTGGATGCGATCGCACCTGTGCCCGCTGAGCGCTGGGATATTGAGGCTTTTTATGACCCTGACCCCGCTGCCCCTGGCAAAATGTATACCCGCTACGGCGGTTTTTTGAGCGATATCAGTGGGTTTGACCCGCAGTTTTTTGGCATTTCTCCCCGAGAAGCCTTGAACATGGACCCCCAGCAGCGGCTGCTGCTGGAGGTGTCCTGGGAGGCCCTGGAGCATGCTGGTACCATCCCTCACCCGCAAAAGCCCAGCAAAATGGGGGTGTTTGTGGGGGTCACCACCAACGACTACGCGCGGCTAATTACCCCCGCGGGCGACCTCAGCCAGATCGATGCCTACTATCTAACGGGGAATCCGCTGAATGCGATCGCGGGTCGGCTGGCCTACACCTTTGGCCTGCAGGGGCCCTGCATGGCCATCGATACGGCCTGTTCGTCGTCGCTGGTGGCGGTGCATCTGGCGGTACAAAGTCTGCGCAATAGAGAATGTGACTCCGCCCTGGCGGGGGGCGTTAACCTGATTCTCTCCCCTGAGAATACGGTGGCGCTCTCAAAGACCCAGATGCTCTCGATTGATGGCCGCTGCAAGACCTTTGACGCCAGCGCCGATGGCATTGTGCGCGGCGAAGGCTGCGGGGTGATTGTGCTGAAGCGACTGTCAGATGCGATCGCATCGGGCGACAACATTTTAGCCACGATTAAAGGCTCAGCCGTCAACCAGGATGGCCGCAGCAGCGGGTTTACGGTGCCCAACAAGACGGCCCAACAAACCCTGATTAAGCAGGCCCTCAGCGGCGCTAAGCTAGACCCTGCCGCCATTGACTATATCGAAGCCCACGGCACCGGCACCCCGCTGGGCGACCCGATTGAGCTGAGGGCGCTCGGAGACGTTTTGGGTGACAATCGCCCGGCGGAGAAACCCCTGCTGGTCGGGTCCGTCAAAACCAACTTTGGCCATCTTGAGTCTGCCGCAGGCATCGCCGGGCTGATTAAAGTGGTGCTGTCGATGCAGCACGACACCCTGCCCGCCCATTTGCATTTTAGAGCCCCCAACCCGCACATTAGCTGGGCCGAGCTGCCGATTCGGGTGACCGCCGAGAATACCGCCTGGGTCAGAAATGGTCAGCCCAGGGCAGCGGGCGTGAGCTCCTTTGGGGCCAGCGGCACTAACGCCCACGTTGTCCTTGAAGACCCGCCTATTGCATCTCCAGAAGAAACTACCCACGAGCGACCGCTGCATTTGCTGGCCCTATCGGCCAGGTCCACTGAGGCCCTGCAACAGCTTCTTGAAAGCTATTCCACCCACCTTTCCCACCACCCTCAGCTCTCTATTCAAGACATTTGTTTCTCTGCCAATACCGGACGCGCTCACCTGGAACATCGCATCGGCCTGCTAGCCGCTTCGTCCGAGCAGCTGCAGCAGACCCTGTCGAATCTTCTCCAGGGTCAGGATGTGTCGGGCGTTTTCCGAGCAGCCAGCGGTGCTGCTCCCAGCGTAGCGTTTCTATTTACCGGGCAGGGGTCCCAATATTGGGGCATGGGGCGAGACCTGTATGAAACCCAGCCTCGTTTCCGAGCAGTCCTCACCCGCTGTGATCAGCTGCTGCGCCCTGTGCTCAAGCAGCCCCTGCTAGAGCTGTTGTTTAGCTCTGAAGACACCACAGCAGCCCTCAATCAAACAGCCAATACCCAGCCTGCGCTGTTTGCCCTGGAGTATGCCCTGGCTCAGCTCTGGCTCTCCTGGGGGATTCGCCCAGCGGTGGTGATGGGTCACAGTGTGGGTGAATATGTGGCGGCCTGTGTGGCGGGCGTTTTTAGCCTCGAGGATGGCCTGAAGCTGATTGCCGAGCGGGGTCGCTTGATGCAGGCCCTGCCTGCTGGGGGTGGAATGATCTCTGTGCTGGCGGACGAGGCGACGGTTAACCAGGCCATTGCTGATTTTTCGGAGGTTGCGATCGCAGCCATCAACGGTCCCCAAAGCATTGTCATCTCGGGTCCCCAGGCCGACCTGGATAAGGTGGTCTGCAAACTGCAAAAAGACCCCATCAAGACCAAAGCGCTGGCCGTCTCCCATGCCTTTCACTCCGCCCGGATGGAGCCGATGCTGGCCGAGTTTAGACAGGTGGCCGAGCAGGTGAGCTATCATCCCCCCCAGCTCAATCTGATCTCAAACGTGACGGGCGAGGCAGTGGGTGAAGAGATCGCCACCGCCGACTACTGGTGTCGCCACGTGCGTCAGCCCGTGCAGTTTTACAAAGGCATGCAGCACCTGGCCCAGTTCAACCCAGATGTCTATCTGGAGATGGGGCCAAAACCGGTTCTCTTGGGGATGGGGCGGCAGTGTGTGGCAGCAGAGAGCCAGCTTTGGCTGCCTAGCTTACGTCCACCCCAAACCAACTGGCAAACCTTACTCAGCAGTCTAGGACAGCTACATGTTGCGGGGGCTAAGATTGACTGGACCGCATTTGATGCCGACTATGTTCGCCAGCAGATCGTTCTGCCCGGCTATCCCTTCCAGCGACAGCGCTATTGGGTGGACGTCTCGCCTCAGGTAACAACGCCCGGTCTGGCCCTCAACCCGTCGGCTCATCCGCTGCTGGGTCAACGTCTCGCTCTGGCGGGTCTCAAGGATGTGCGATTCACCACGCAGCTGAGCATCACTCACCAGCCCTACCTGCAAGACCACCAAATTTATCAGCAGGTGATTGTGCCCGCCACCGCCTACCTGGAGATGGCCCTGACAGCGGGTCAACAGGCCCTCAAGCAGCAGGCCGTTCAGCTTCAGTCGGTTTCTATCCAGCAGCCGCTGATGCTCTCGGGCACCCAGCCCCAAACGGTGCAGGTGGTGCTCTCTCCCGAGGTAGACGCAGAGAAGACTTTCCGATTTGAGATTTTCAGCCTGAGTGAGCCCCAGGACGAAGACCCCGTCTGGACCTGCCACGCGGCGGGTCAGGTGGGTGTTGCAGATAGTCCGCTTGATGCTTCCGCTGTGGACCTGTCGCAGCTTGAACAGCAATACGGTGAGCCAGTTTCAACCAATGCCTTTTATCAGCAGCTCGCCGCCCAGGGCATGGCCTATGGTCCCAGCTTCCAGGGGATACAGCAGCTTCGACCGGCGGAGACCAGCGTGCTGGGCGAAGTGAGCCTGCCCGAAGGGATTGACGCCAATGGCTACTGTTTGCACCCGGCGCTGCTGGATGCCTGCTTTCAGGTGCTGGGGGCGCTGATGCCCTCGGGTGAGGATGCGGCTTATCTGCCGGTGGCGATTGAGCAATTGTCAGTCACAGGCTCAGTGCAGGGAAATCTCTGGAGTCAGGTTGAGCTGCAGTCGGCTGAGCAGACCACAAAGAAATCAAAGCGGCGCAACATTGTCGTCAATATCTCGCTGTTTGATGCAGCCGGTGAGCCGGTGGCACAGCTACAGGGACTCTCACTCAAGCGGGTACCCAAGAAAGTCCTGCAGCGGGTGTTGCAGCAAGATACCGAGGAGAACTGGCTGTATCGGGTTGATTGGCAGCCTGTGGGGGTGCCAACGGCTGAGACCCCCAATGCCACGGACCACTGGTTAGTCTTTGCCGAAGATAGCGACCGTTCCCTGCTCGAGCAGCTTGCGACCGCAGGGGTAGGCTACACCCAGGTGACAATGGGAAGCCGCTTCAAGCAAGTTTCAGAGTCTGTTTTTGAGCTTGACTCCACCCAGCCAGAACAGTACGGCCAGCTGCTGGATGCTTTACAGTCAGTGCATGGCATTCTCCACCAGTGGGGGGCAACGCCCGTTGAGGTGTCCTCGCTCTCGGCAGCGGCACTGCAAAAGTCTCAGCAGAACGCCTGTGGCAGTGTCTTAAATCTTCTACAGGCTCTCAGCAGCCAAGGGCGTTCTCTCGAAGGCGGGCTATGGCTGATCACCCAGGGGGCGCAGGCGGTTGGGTCGAGTCAGACCTTACTACAGCCCCATCAGTCTTCGGTATGGGGTTTGGGCCGTGTGATTGCGATTGAGCACCCAGAACTGCGCTGCCGCTGTCTTGATGTTGAGGGCGACCTGCCATCGCTGCTGGATGAGATCTACAGCCCTGGGCAAGACAATCAGCTCGCCTATCGCAATGGGCAACGCTTCGCGGCTCGGCTGGTGCGCTACAAAGCGCCCTCCCTCAGCGCTAACGATGCCTCCACGCTGCCCGACCATCCTTTTCAGGTGCGCATCAGCGAGTATGGGGTGCTGGAAAATCTTCAGACGGTGCCCATGACTCGGAAGCCCCCTGGCCCTGGGGAGGTCGAGATCCAGGTACGTTCGGTGGGGCTCAACTTTCGCGACGTGCTCAACGCCCTCGGCATGCTCAAGGCCTTTACCGAGGAGATGGGCATTGCCGATACGAAAGATTTACCCTTTGGCGGCGAGTGTTCGGGGATTGTTGCAGCGGTTGGCGAGGGGGTGAGCGACCTGCGGGTGGGGGATGCGGTAATTGCGACTCAAACCATCGGCAGCCTCAGCTCCTTTGTCAACGTCCCAGCTGACTTTGTAGTGCCCAAGCCAGTGTCTCTCAGCTTTGATGAGGCGGCAACCATTCCCACGGCCTTTCTCACGGCTTACTATGCCCTGCATGAAAGGGCTCAGCTAAAAGCGGATGAAAAGGTTCTAATTCACTCGGCGGCGGGCGGGGTCGGTCAGGCTGCGGTACAAATTGCCCAGTCGCTAGGGGCCGATGTCTGGGGGACGGCCAGCCAACCCAAGTGGGAGGCGCTCTATGAGATGGGAGTATCCCATGTGTTTAACTCTCGCTCGGTGGAGTTTGCTCAACAGGTGCTCGACGCCACCGAGGGCGAAGGCGTCGATGTGGTGCTCAATTCTCTCAATGGTGAATTTATTCCCCATTCTCTCAGGACGCTGGCAAACCAGGGTCGCTTTGTTGAAATTGGTAAGCTCGGCATCTGGTCGTCTGAACAAATGACAGAGGAGCGCTCTGATGTGCGCTATGAGCCTTTCGACCTACTCAACATTTCTCTGGAGAATCCTGCCACGATTCGCCAGCTGCTGGGGGAGCTGATGGCGCTGTTTGAGACCGGGGCGCTGAAACCCCTCAACCTGGTCTCTTTTCCCATCGGCGAGATGGTCGATGCGTTTCGATTTATGGCCCAGGCCAGGCACATTGGCAAAGTGGTTATCTCCATCCCCGATGCGGCTGAGGCTGCACCCACCCAGGCACCTGATGCAGCGGTTCCCTTTGAGGTGACTCCAAAAGGCACCTATCTGATCACCGGGGGGCTTGGGTCGCTCGGGCTCCAGGTGGCGCAATGGCTGGTGGATAAGGGTGCCAAGCACGTGGCGTTGATGGGCCGCAGTGCGCCGTCTCAGCAGGCAACGGAGGTAATTCAGCGGTTGCAGCGGGGCGGGGCAACGGTGCAGGTGCTCAAGGCAGATGTGGCGGATGCGGATGCGATCGCACCAGCCCTGGCGGAAATCACCGCTCCGCTGAAGGGGATCTTTCACACCGCCGGGGTGCTGGATGATGCCATGCTCACCGGGCAGTCGTGGCAGCGCTTTGAGCGGGTGATGCAGCCGAAGGTCACCGGTTCCTGGCTGCTGCATCAGCTTTCAATAGATCAGGATCTCGATTGTTTCGTGTGTTTCTCGTCGGTCTCGGCGCTGATGGGCTCCCCGGGGCAGGCCAACTATGCGGCAGCCAATGCCTTTATGGACGCCTTCGCCCACTATCGCCACAGCCTCGGCCTGAAGGCCCTCTCGATTAACTGGGGGCCGTGGTCCGAGAGTGGCATGGCGGCGGCTTTGCACAGTCGCAACCAGGCGCGCTGGGCAGCCCAGGGGGTGAGCCTGATCGAGCCCACCCACGGGTTGACCCTGATGGCCCAATTGTTAGAACAGCCTCGGTTTGCCCAGGCCGCTGTGTTGCCGGTCGATTGGCAAACCTACCTGGCGAAGCTGCCCCCTGATTTGAATCTCTCAATGTTGCAGTCGTTCCAGGCGCAGCAGCCTGCCGCGACGCAGACCCCCACCCTCCTGCTGGAGCTACGACAGACCCCTGCCCACAAGCGGGTGGCGCTGCTCTCTCGGCAGATTCAGTCTCTGGTGGCCAGGGTGCTGGGGCTGAGTGCCCAGCAGGTTGACCCGCAGCAGGGGTTTGCCGATTTGGGGATGGATTCGCTCATGGCGGTGGAGCTGCGTAACCGGCTGCAAACCAGTTTGGGCTGCACGATTCCGACCACGATGGCCTTTGACTATCCCAATATTGAGGCGCTGACGGGCTATCTGGCCGAGGCGCTGGCCCTGGCGGAGCCGCCAGAGTCTGAAAACAAGGTCGCTGAGGAGACTGAAAAGCTTGCAGCTGAGGCCGCCCTGGATCAGCTATCGCAGGACGAGCTGGCGGATTTGCTGGCACAAGAACTGAGCGCAATTCGGGAGGAGAAAGTCTCATGAACCAGCCGAATCATTCTTCGCAGGGGTTGATGAAACAGGCGCTGCTTGAGCTGCGCGAGATGCGACAAAAGCTCAACCAGCTAGAAACGGCTAAGACAGAACCGATCGCGGTGATTGGCATGGGCTGTCGGTTTCCGGGCGGGGCGGATACGCCCGACGCGTTTTGGCACCTGTTGCAAACGGGGCAAGATGCGATTACCCCGGTGCCGGGCGATCGCTGGGATATTGACCAGTATTATGACCCCAACCCCCAGTCGCCTGGAAAGATGGTGACTCGCCACGGCGGGTTTGTGGAACAGCTCTATGAATTTGACCCGTACTTTTTTGGTCTCTCGCCTCGGGAGGCGATGACCCTGGACCCACAACAGCGGCTGCTGCTGGAGGTGAGCTGGGAGGCGCTAGAACAGGCGGGGCAGGCTCCGGATAGGCTCTCGGGGAGCCGGGCTGGCGTGTTTGTGGGGATTTGTAGCAGCGACTATTCTCAACGGCTGCTGCGGCGGGGCCCGAATGAGATTGATGCCTACCTGGGCACGGGCAATACCCACAGCGTGGCGGCGGGGCGACTCTCTTATTTGTTTGGCTTGACCGGGCCCAGTGTCTCGGTGGATACGGCCTGTTCGTCTTCGCTGGTGGCGGTGCATCTGGCGGTGCAAAGTCTGCGCCAGGGGGAATGTGATTTTGCCCTGGCGGGCGGGGTAAATCGCATCCTGAGCCCGGAGGCGACGATCAACTTCTCTAAGGCCAACATGCTGGCCCGGGACGGTCGCTGTAAGACGTTTGATGCGGCGGCGGATGGCTATGTGCGCGGTGAGGGCTGCGGCGTTGTGGTGCTGAAGCGACTGTCGGACGCGATCGCAAACCAGGACCCCATCCAGGCCGTGATTCGCGGCTCCGCCATCAACCAGGACGGGCGCAGCAGCGGGCTCACCGTCCCCAACGGCCCGGCCCAGCAGACGGTCATACGTCAGGCCCTGGCCAGCGGCAACGTTGACCCGGCCCAGGTGAGCTACCTCGAAGCCCACGGCACCGGCACCGCCCTGGGGGACCCGATTGAGATTGGCGCGCTGGGGGCCGTCTTCGGCCAGCACCGGGACGCGCCGCTCTGGGTGGGTTCTGTCAAAACCAACATTGGCCACCTGGAGGGAGCGGCGGGCATCGCCGGGTTTATCAAAACGGTGCTGGCCCTCCAGAAAAGAGAGATTCCCCCCAGTCTCCACTGCCAGCAGCCCAGCCCCCACATTGACTGGCAGCGCCATCCGATTAAAGTAGCGACGGAGTCGATGCCTTGGTCAGGTCAGCAGCTGGCGGGGGTGAGCTCCTTTGGCTTTAGCGGCACCAATGCCCACGTGGTCCTCGAAACGGCCCCGCGAGAGGAAGCGTCTCCTTCTGAAAAGACAGAGACTGACCCGTGCTTGCTGCAGCTGTTTACCCTGTCGGCCAGGTCGCCGGAATCCTTGCAGCAGCTGATTCTTCAGTATCAAGAGTATCTAGACAACCCTTCAGATGTCGCCCTTGGGGATGTGTGTTTCACCACCCACGTGGGGCGGGCGCATTTTGAGTATCGACTGAGCGCGATCGCAACCGACACGGCCCAACTTCGAGACCAGCTAGCTCAGCTCCATGCAGGCCAGGTTCCCCTCGGCTGCCAGCAGGGGGAAGTCAGCAACCGCACCGCCCCGCTGGCCTTTTTGTTCACCGGTCAGGGGTCCCAGTGGGTGGGCATGGGGCAATCGCTCTATGCCAGCCAGCCGGTCTTTCGCCAGGCAATCGATCGCTGCGACGAGTTGTTGCAGCCATCCCTTGACGGTTCTCTCATCGATCGCTTGTATCCGTCAGACGCTGCCCCAAACTCAGCGCGCCTCCACGAAACCGCCTACACCCAACCCGCCCTATTCGCGGTGGAGTACGCCCTGGCCCAGCTCTGGCAGGCCTGGGGGATACTCCCCGATGTGGTGATGGGCCACAGCGTCGGCGAGTATGTCGCCGCCTGCATTGCCGGGGTGTTTAGTTTAGAAGACGGACTGAAGCTGATTGCCGAGCGCGGACGGCTGATGCAGGCCCTGCCCAAGACGGGCGGCATGGTGGCGGTGATGACCACCGAGGCCCATATCCGGCAAATGATCGCCGACCAAACCAACGGCAGTGGCCCCCAGATCGCCATTGCGGCCATCAACGGCCCTGAGAGTGTGGTGATCTCAGGCCCAGAAAAAGCGCTCCAGACCCTCTGCAAACTGCTAGACCAGTCGGGCATTAAGCACAAACCGCTGCAGGTTTCCCACGCCTTTCACTCGCCGCTGATGGCTCCGATGGTGACGGACTTTAAGCGGGTGGCGGAGTCCATTACCTACGCGCTGCCCAGCATCGATATGGTTTCTAACCTCACCGGCCAGGTGTCCGCCGAGATGGCCACCGCCGACTACTGGTGCCGCCATATCCTGGAGCCGGTTCGGTTTGCAGCGGGCATCCAGGCGGTGCAGGCCCAGGGCTGTGGGCTGCTGCTGGAGGTGGGGCCAAAGCCGGTGCTGTTGGGGATGGCCCAGCCGTGTTGGCCTAACCAGGCTGAGCCGCCGGTCTCACTGCCCAGCCTCAGACCCGGTCAACCCGACTGGCAAACGCTGCTCGAAAGCCTGGCCCAGCTCTACCACCAGGGCGTGAAGATTGACTGGGCGGCGGTCAACCAGGGGTGTGGCTATCGGCGCATCCCGCTGCCCACCTACGCCTTTCAGCGAGAGATTTATAAGGCAGAGGGGCTTGACGACGGCCGTGAAATCTCCCAGGGCACCCCTCAGAGCACCGTCATCGAGGCCATTCAGCAGGGTCAAACCGAGACTCTGACGACGCTGATTGCCAACCGCCTGTCGCTCTCGGCGGAGCAGCAGAGCTTACTGCCCACCCTGCTCGACACGCTGGTGCAACAACATCAAGCCGAAGCAAGCCCCTTACCCGATTTAGAGGACTGGTTTTACACCGTCGAGTGGCAGGCCCAGCCCGCCCCGGCCCAGCCCAACACCTCCCTTGGTCACTGGCTGATTTTTGCAGACCGCAACGGCGATGCGATCGCAGAGGCCATCGAAAAACAGGGGGGTACCTGGACCCAGGTTTATGCCCAGGCCCCCTACCAGAGGCTGGCGGAACGCCGCTGGTGTATTGACCCCACCCAGCCAGACGATTTCAAACGGGTGATCGAGGCGGTCGCCGCCCAGGGCAACCTGCAGGGCATTTTGCACCTGTGGAGTCTAGAAGCCACCCCCCCCACCGCCGATACCCTGCTAGAAACCCAGCTGCACAGCTGTGGCAGCGCCCTGTATCTGCTCCAGGCGCTGGCCCAGCAGCCGTGGGAAACGGCCCCCAAGGTCTGGTTTGCCACCCAGGGGGCGATGCCCGTTGAGATTGCCCAAACCGCTGTGGCCCAGGCACCGCTCTGGGGCATGGCGCGGGTGATTTCGCTGGAGTATCCCCAATTTTGGGGCGGGCTGTGTGACCTGCCCGCCGCCGACCTGGCCGTCGATCTGGCCGCCGAGCGCCTGGTGGCCGAGGTGCAAGCCCACCTGGCGGGCTCCCCCGAAGACCAGATTGCCCTGCGCGCTGATAGCGCCCGATACGTGGCCCGGCTTGTGCCCGCTCAGCCTCAGCCGACACACCCGCTGCCGGTGAAAGCAGAGTCTACTTATCTGATTACTGGAGGATTAGGGTCCCTAGGCTTACAGGTGGCCCAGTGGCTGGTGGGTCAGGGGGCAAATCAGCTGGTGCTAACCAGTCGCCGGGCCCCCACCCCCACCGCCCAGGCGCGCATCGCCTATTTAGAAAGCCAGGGAGCCCAAGTTTTAGTCGAGCAGGCCGATGTTAATCAGATAGAAGACCTGCAGCGGCTGTTTACCCACATTGACAAGACCCTGCCGCCCCTGGCGGGCATCGTGCATGCGGCGGGGGTGGCCGACACCCAGGCCATCGCCACCCTCGATTGGGACACCTTTGTCAAGATTCTGCAGCCCAAGCTGGTCGGGGCCTGGAACCTGCACTGTCTGACCCAAACCCGCCCCCTGGATTTCTGGATTAGCTTCTCGTCGATCTCGTCGGTGTGGGGCTCTAAGGGGCTGGCCCACTACGCGGCGGCCAACCATTTTCTCGACGGGCTGGCCCACTACCGACGCCAGCAGGGGCTGCCCGCCCTGAGTATCAACTGGGGCCCCTGGGCCGAGGGCGGCATGGTGGCCGATGAGTCACAGTCCTGGTTGAGCAGCCGCGGGTTAGAAGCCTTGCCCCCCACCGTGGGCCTGTCGGCGATGGGGCACCTGCTGCGCAGCGAGGCGGTACAGACCACGGTGGCGAAAGTAGATTGGTCACGGTTCCGCAGCCTGTACGAAGTGGCGGGGGCCCGACCGCTGCTCGACCGGCTAGGAGATGCCAAAGCCACGCCGCCACAAAAGCAGCGAGCTGCCATCTGGCAAACCCTGGCGGAGCACCCCCTAGAAGACCGTCAGGAGGCGCTGGTTGCCTATCTCCAATCAGAGGTGGGTCGGGTGCTAAAAATTAGCGACCCGGCGAAGCTGCCCCGACCGCAGCAGGGCTTTTTTGACATGGGCATGGATTCGCTCATGGCGGTGGAGCTTAAGACCCAGCTAGAAACCAGCCTGGCGGCCACCCTGCCGGCCACCCTGCTGATTGAGGCCCCGAGTTTGCAGGCGTTGGCCGACTACCTGGCCCGCGAGGTGCTGCACTGGCAAACCGAGCTACCCGACAGTGCCGCTGCCCAGGCTGAGCCCGATCTGGCGACGGCGGTAGAGCAAATCGCTGACGAAGATGTAGACGCGCTGCTGGCCCAGGAGCTGGACGCCCTAGAAACTTTGCTGACGGAGGAATCACCATGACCGTATCCCAGGATCGACCCACCAGCCCCCAGGCCTCGTCAGCCAAGCGCATGCTGCTTGCGGTCAAAGAAGCCCGCACCAAACTCGAGGCGATGGAGCGGGCCAAAACCGAGCCCATTGCCATCATCGGCCTGGGCTGTCGGTTCCCCGGCGGGGCCAACAGTCCCCAGGCGTTTTGGGAGCTGCTGGCCAATCAGGTGGATGCGATCGCACCCGTCCCCCCCGATCGCTGGGATATCAACGCCTACTACGACGCCGACCCGGAGGCCCCGCTGAAAATGTATACCCGCTATGGCGGGTTTATGCAGGCCGTCGATCAGTTTGACCCCCACTTTTTCAACATTTCCCCCCGCGAAGCCACCAGTATGGACCCCCAACAGCGTCTGCTGCTGGAGGTCGCCTGGGAAGCGTTAGAACAGGCCGCCCTGGTGCCCGAACAGCTCAGCGGCAGCCGCACTGGCGTCTTTGTCGGTGCGACGATTAACGACTACGGCTCCCGACTGGCCCGGTCTGGCAAGCTCGATGCCTACTTCAGCTCGGGCAATGTGCTCAATGCCATTCCCGGCCGGGTGGCCTACACGCTCGGGCTGCAGGGGCCGTGCATGGCCATCGATACCGCCTGCTCGTCATCGCTGGTGGCGATCCACCTGGCCTGCCAGAGCCTCCGCAATGGCGAATGCACCCAGGCCCTGGCCGGGGGCGTCAACGTGATCCTGGCTCCAGAAAATACGGTGGCCCTCTCTAAGGCGCGGATGATGTCCCCCGACGGGCGCTGCAAGACCTTTGATGCCAGCGCCGATGGCTTTGTGCGCGGTGAGGGCTGCGGAGTGCTCGTCCTGAAGCGCCTCTCCCAGGCCGAGGCCGACGGCGATCATATTTTGGCCGTGATTCGCGGCTCCGCCGTCAACCAGGACGGCGCTAGCAGCGGCTTTACGGTGCCCAACCGGGCAGCGCAGGAGACCCTGCTGCAGGACGCTCTGGCAATGGCAAAAGTTGAACCCGCCGCGGTAGATTACCTCGAAGCCCACGGCACCGGTACATCCCTGGGCGACCCCATTGAGGTGAAAGCCTGTGCGGCGGTTTTGGGGCAGGGGCGCGCCGCTGAGCAGCCAATTTTACTGGGCTCGGTCAAAACCAACATCGGTCATCTAGAATCCGCCGCCGGGGTGGCCGGGGTGATCAAGGTGGTGCTGTCTTTGCAACAGCAGCAGCTGCCTGCCCACCTGCATTTTCAAGCGCCCAACCCCTACATCCCGTGGGACGATCTGCCCGTGAAGGTGGTGGCTGACCCGACCCCCTGGGCACCGGGGCCAAAACCCCGAATCGCGGGCGTCAGCTCCTTTGGGGCCAGCGGCACCAATGCCCACGTCGTCCTGGCGGAGGCTCCAAAGACGTCGGCTCCCCTGCCCCCTGAGACCCCTGAGCGACCGTTACATCTGCTCACTCTCTCGGCCAAAACCCCCGAGGCCCTGACCGCCCTGGCTGAGCACTACCAGCGCTACCTGGCAGAGGTTGCGGACGGGGCCTCCTTTGCCTCGGTTTGCCACACCGCCAACGCGGGTCGGGCCCAGTTTAGCCATCGCCTTAGTTTGGTGGCCCCCACCCAAGCGGTCGCCGCTGAGCAGCTCAAAACCTTTCTCCAGACGGGGGAAGCCCCTAATACAGATCAGGGCACGGCACTGGGAACCTCTAAAGTCGCCTTCTTATTCACCGGTCAGGGCTCACAGTATATCGGCATGGGGCAGACCCTCTATGCCACCCAGCCGGTCTTTCGAGAGGCCCTCGACACCTGCCAGTCGCTGCTGTCGCCCTATTTAGAAAAGCCGCTGCTGGCGGTGATGTGGGAGTCGGGAAATGCCGACTTACTCAACCAGACGGCCTACACCCAGCCCGCCCTGTTTGCCCTGGAATATGCCCTGGCCCAGCTTTGGCAGTCCTGGGGCATTCGCCCGGCGGTGGTGATGGGCCACAGTGTGGGTGAATACGTGGCGGCCTGCATCGCGGGTGTCTTTAGTCTGGAAGAGGGCCTCAAGCTGATTGCCGAACGGGGACGGCTGATGCAGGCGCTGCCCGCCGGGGGGCAGATGGTGTCTGTACTGGCCAGCGTTGAGGAACTGCGCCCCTATTTGGTGGCCTATGACGGTCAGGTGGCCCTGGCTGCGATTAACGGCCCCCAGAGCGCGGTGATATCGGGGCAGGCCGATGCGATCGCAGCCCTCACTACTAAACTCAGCCAGGCCGGTTTTAAGCTGAAACCCCTCATCGTTTCCCACGCCTTTCACTCGCCGCTGATGGCCCCGATGGTAAAAGATTTTCGGCGGGTTGCCGAGCAAATCAGCTACCGCCCCCCGCGCCTGAAGCTGGTGTCTAATCTCACCGGCCAGCTAGCCACAGATGCGATCGCCACCGCCGACTACTGGTGTCGCCATATCTGCCAGCCGGTGCAGTTTGCCGCCGGGATGCAGACCCTCAGCCAGCTCGACTGCCAGCATTTGCTAGAGGTCGGCCCCAAACCTATTTTGCTGGGCATGGGTCGCCCCTGTTGGACAACCAGCAGCCCGGCAAATGGTCAAGCCCACAAAGAGGTCAGTTGGCTACCCAGCCTCAGACCGCCCCTGTCAGACTGGCAGGCCATGTTAGACAGCCTCAGCCAGCTTTACGTCCAAGGCGTCAAGGTTGACTGGCTCAGCTTTGACCAGCCCTACCCGCGGCGACGACTGCCCCTGCCCACCTATCCCTTCCAACGCCAGCGCTACTGGGTAGACGGAGGGAATGTCACCCTATCGCTCACCGAGAGTCCGACGGTGACCGCCCATCCCGCCGCCCATCCGCTGCTGGGTCAGCGCCTGCGCTCCGCCAGCAAAACTGTCCAGTTTGAGAGCTGTTTACAGCAGCATTCACCCAGTTTTTTGAACGATCATCGGATTGTGCAGACGGCGGTGCTCCCGGCAACGGCGTATTTGGAGATTGCGATCGCGGCTGGCAGCGTCCTCTACAAAACCGACCGGCTGGCCCTCGAAGCCATCCATATTCAACAACCCCTCGTCCTACAGCCCGAGACCCCCTATAGTCTCCAGTGCATCCTAACGCCCGAGGCCAATGGCACCCATTGCTTCGAGATTTTCAGCACCCCGGCAGAGGCGTCTCCGGAGGATTCTCAAGAGGAGCCCGTCTGGACCCTGCACGCCAAGGGCAAAGTACTCAAGCAGGCAGCGGCTCCCACCGACATCAATTTTGCTCAGCCTGAGCAGCCACCCACCGTCGCTGACGCGACGCCCTTCTACCAACAGCTCCAGCAGCAGGGCTTCCAATATGGCCCCGCGTTTCAAGGGGTTCGCCAGATCTGGCAAACCGACGACGCTCTGATCGGTCAGATCCAGCTACCCGAGGGGGTGGAGTCCGCTCCCTATAAACTTCACCCCGCCCTGTTGGATGCCTGTTTTCAGATTGTCGGGCTCGCCATCGATAGCACCGCCCAAGATCTTTTCATCCCGGTTGAAATCAACCACCTGACGCTTTACGCCCCCCTCAGCCCAACCCTTTGGTGCCGTACTCAAAATCTCCAACTGCTCAATAACAACCAGCGACTCAGCACTGATATTGAATTATTTGATGAGAACGGTGCATTAGTGGCCACCGTCCAGGGATTTTCTCTGAAGCGCGTCAGTCGGTCGGCCCTGGAGCGGATGCTGCAGCCTGACTTTGACCAATGGCTCTATCGGCTCGACTGGCAGCCCGTCAGCCCACCCCCGACACACTCTCCGGTCAGCACTGACCACTGGCTGCTCTTTACCGAGAAGACGCACACGCCTCTGTTAGAACAGTTCAAAGCCGCGGCGGTTAGCTACACTCAAGTCACGATTGGAGACTCTTTTGAACAGCTCTCTGATACTGTCTTCCGACTTGATCCAACCCGGCCAGACCAGTATGCCCAGCTACTGGATGCCTTGCCGGGTAACGTGAACGGCATTGTTCATCTCTGGGGTACCGCCCTCACCGAGGCGGACGATCTCTCCCTCGAAGCGCTGCAACACTCCCAGCGAGATACCTGCGGTAGCGTACTCCATCTGCTGCAGGCCTGGGTCGCCGATAGTCGCCCCCTTCCCAACGGGCTCTGGCTGGTGACTCGCGGGGCCCAGGCAATGGGTCCCGATGACGCCTCTCTGCAACCCCAGCAGTCTTCCCTGTGGGGTCTCGGTCGCGTCATCGCCCTGGAGCATCCCGAACTGCGCTGCCACTGCCTCGATCTCGACCCCAAAGCAGCCATCCCGCCGCTGCTGGATGAACTTTACAGCGGTGACCCCGACCATCAGATTGCCTACCGAGGTGATCAAAGATACGCCGCTCGATTGGTGCGCTACCAGGCCCCTGACCAGGCCGCAGCACTGCTAAATGAACCGTTTCAGGTCCGCATCCGCGAGTATGGCGTCCTCGAAAATTTAGAACGGGTGCCCATGACTCGCCGCCCGCCTGGCCCCGGCGAGGTCGAAATTGAGGTGCGATCAGTGGGGCTTAATTTCCGCGATGTGCTCAACGCCCTGGGCATGATCAAGGCCTTCACTGAGGAAATGGGCATCACCGACACCCAGGATGTGCCCTTTGGCGGTGAATGCGCGGGCATTGTCTCGGCGGTGGGTGAGGGCGTGGGCCATGTGCAGGTGGGCGATGCGGTGATTGCCGCCCAGGCCATCGGTAGCCTCAGCTCCTTTGTGACCCTTCTGGCTGATTTTGTTGTGCCCAAGCCAGACACCCTCAGCTTTGAGCAGGCGGCCACCCTGCCCACTGCCTTTCTCACGGCCTACTACGCTCTGCACGAGCGGGCTCAGTTGAAAAAAGACGAGCGGGTTTTGATTCACTCGGCGGCGGGGGGCGTCGGGCAGGCGGCGGTGCAGGTGGCGCAGTGGCTTGGGGCCGAGGTCTGGGGCACGGCCAGTCAACCGAAGTGGAGCGCCCTCAAGGAAATGGGCGTGGAGCAAGTGTTTAACTCCCGCTCGGTGGAGTTTGCGCAGGAGATTCTGACGGCCACCGAGGGTGAGGGCGTTGACGTAGTACTCAATTCCCTCAACGGGGAGTTCATTCCCAGTTCTCTAGCGGCCTTGGGGCAGCGGGGACGCTTTGTTGAAATCGGCAAAATCGGTATCTGGAGCCCCGATCAGATGGTGGCGCAGCGCCCGGATGTGCGCTACGAGCCGTTTGACATGCTCGATATCTCTCTAGAGAATACGGCCACCATTCGGCAGCTTTTAGAAACCCTGATGCCGATGTTTGAGGCGGGAACCCTTCGTCCCCTCAATCAGATTTGCTTTTCGATTGAAAATCTGGTCGAGGCGTTTCGCTATATGGCCCAGGCAAAACACATCGGTAAGGTCGTGATTACCCTCCCTGAGCGGGCTGAGGAGACTCAGGCTGATTTAGCGGGCGACCTGCCTGCCTTTGAGGTTCGAGAAACGGGCGCGTATCTGATCACGGGGGGTCTGGGTGCCCTCGGATTGCAGGTGGCCCAATGGCTGGTGGCACGGGGTGCTAAACAGTTGGCGCTGATGGGCCGCAGCGATCCGTCGCAGCAGGCGACTGAGCTGATCGAGACCCTGCGGCAGGGGGGGGTGACCGTGCAGGTGCTCAGGGCAGATGTGGCGGATGCGGAGGCGTTAGGGGGTGCGATCGCACAGATCTCTGCCCCCCTCAAAGGTATTTTCCACACCGCCGGGGTGCTCGATGATGCCATGCTGGTGGGCCAGTCCTGGCCGAGTTTTGAGCGGGTCATGCAGCCCAAGATTGCGGGCACCTGGCTGCTCCATCAGCTCTCGGCAGCGCACGACCTCGACTGCTTTGTTTGTTTTTCGTCGGTCTCGGCCCTGGTGGGCTCTCCGGGGCAGGCCAACTACGCCGCCGCCAACGCCTTTATGGATGGCCTGGCCCATCATCGCCGCCGGCTAGGCCTGCCCGCCCTGTCGGTCAACTGGGGGCCCTGGGCCAACAGCGGTATGGCCGCCGCTTTGCACAGTCGCAACCAGGCTCGGTGGGCTGCCCAGGGGGTGAGCCTGATTGAGCCCAGCCACGGTCTGGCCCTGATGAATCGGCTGTTAGCGCAGCCTCGCTTTCCTCAGGCGGCGGTGCTGCCGGTTGATTGGCGGGTCTATCTCTCACAGCTGCCGCCCACCGTTGAGCTGCCCTTGCTGCAGGCGTTTGCCGCCGAGCGCGAGGGGCAGACCGCACCGTTCTTAGCTGAGCTAGAGGCCGTTGCCCCGAGCCAGCAGAGACCGCTGCTGCTCAGTCATCTGCAGTCCCAGCTGGCGAAGGTGCTGGGGCTGGCCTCCAAGGAGTATTTGGACCCCCAGCAGGGGTTTGCCGACCTGGGCATGGATTCGCTCATGGCGGTGGAGTTGCGCAACCGCCTGCAAAGCAGCCTGGGCTGCGCCATCCCGACCACAATGGCCTTTGACTACCCGACCATTGCGGCCTTGGCGGCGCACCTGGCAGAGGTACTGGCCCTGCCCGCCGCCGCGACCGAAGACCCGCTGGCGGATCTGTTGATAGAGACAGAAAGCTCAGAGCCTGCTGCGGACGACCTTTCCGATGATGAGGCCGAGGCACTGCTGATGAGCAAGTTAGACAGCATGAGGTATTGAGGAGACTTGAGGCGATGAATCAGACAGCGACCGAACTATCCCCGATTAAGCGCGCCCTGCGAGCCGTCGAAGACATGCAGACCCGGCTTGAGGCAATACAGTACGCCCAAACTGAGCCGATTGCCATTGTGGGCATGGGCTGCCGGTTTCCGGGTGGGGCAGAGACCCCCGAGGCGTTTTGGGAGCTGCTGCACCAGGGCAAAGATGCGGTGGTGAAAGTACCCGCTGATCGCTGGGACGCTGAGGCCTACTACGACACCGACCCCTACGCGCCGGGCAAGGTCTACACCCGCGAGGCTGGCTTTCTAGGGCGCATTGACGGTTTTGATGCCCAGTTCTTTGGGATCTCGGCCCGCGAAGCCGCCAGCCTCGACCCCCAACAGCGATTGTTGTTGGAGGTGGGCTGGGAGGCACTGGAGCAGGCCAACCAGGCCTCAGACAAGCTGTTTAGCAGCACCACCGGCGTGTTTGTCGGCATTTGCAGCAACGACTACAACAAAATGATCTGGGAGCATGGCGGGGCCGAAGGGGTAGATGCCTTTTGCGCCACCGGCAATGCCCTCAGCGTGGCCGCCGGGCGACTCTCCCACGCCCTGGGCTTAAAAGGCCCGAGTCTGGCGGTGGATACGGCCTGTTCGTCAGCCCTGGTGGCGGTGCATCTGGCCTGCCAGAGTTTGCGCAACCAGGAATGTGAGCTGGCCCTGGCGGGGGGCGTTCACCTGCTGCTGTCACCCGATAGCACGGTGGCCTTTGCCAGAACCCAGATGCTGGACCCCTCGGGGCGGTGTAAAACCTTTGATGCCGAGGCCAGCGGCTACGCCCGGGGCGAAGGCTGCGGGGCGGTGGTGCTCAAGCGCCTCTCCGATGCGAAACGCGATCGCGACCCAATTCTGGCCGTGATCCGGGGCTCGGCGGTCAACCACAACGGCCGCAGCAGCAGCCTGGTGGCCCCCAACGGCCCGGCTCAGCAGGCGGTCATCCGCCAGGCCCTGGAGGTGGGTAAGGTTGACCCGACCCAGATAGACTATGTCGAAGTGCAGGGCACCGGCACCGCCACTGGCCAGCCCATCGAAGTGGGCGCACTCACGTCTATTTTCTGCACCGGACGCGGGGAGGAGCGCCCGCTCCACATCGGCTCTGTGAAAACCAACCTGGGCCATCTAGAAGGGGCCTCGGGCATCGCCAGCCTGATCAAAGTGATTCTGTCGCTGCAGCACCAAGAGATTCCCCCCCATTTGAATTTGCAGCAGCTCAACCCCCACATTGACTGGCAGAATCTGCAGGTGCCCACCCAGGCAAAACCCTGGCCCAGGGGGACGCAGCCGCGTCTGGCGGGCATCAACTGCTTTGGCTTTAGCGGCACCAACGCCCACGTGGTGGTCGAAGAGGCTCCCTCATCGGCAAGGTCTCCTCAAGATTCATCGTCTACGGAGCGTCCCCTGCACGTGCTGACCCTCTCAGCCAAAACAGAGGGCGCTCTCCAGGCGTTGGCCCAGCGATACCAGTCGACTTTATCTCGCTCAGACGCCGCCACCGCCGACATTTGTTTTTCTGCCAATACGGGGCGATCGCACTTTCAGCATCGGCTGAGCGTGGTGGGCAGTTCTGCTCAGGCGATGGCGACCCAGCTCTCAGCGTTTATCGCTGGCAGCTCCCCGTCGGGTCTGCTGAGCGGTAAGGTGTCGGCCCCGCCTAAAGTGGCTGTTTGGTTCACGGGGCAGGGCTACCCAGGGATGGGGCGAGACCTCTACGAGACTCAGCCGATTTTCCGAGCGGCGTTTGAGAAATGTGGTGCGATCGCGCCTCTCTCCCCGTCGCTGTTGGAGAGTCTGAGCGACGACAGCTTTTCTGACAACAGCTTTTCTACAGAGACCCCGGCAGGTCGCGCGGCCCTCTTTGCGGTGGAATACGCTCTTTATCAGCTCTGGAAAGCCTGGGGGGTTGAGCCCGCCTGTTTAATCGGCTCGGGGGTGGGTGAATACGTCGCCGCCTGCGTCGCCGGGATGTTTGATTTAGAAACTGCGTTGGGGCTGCTGGTGACCCCTGGGAAACTGCCTGCGGGCTTAAATAAGCCCCGGTTCCCCATCCTGTCTTATCCCGACGGTCAGCCTCTGGGCGACACCATGCTCAAGCCTGACTACTGGCGCGATCGGTTTCTACAAAGCCAGTCGGAAACACCTCACTTGAATGCCCAGGGATTGGATGCGGTTTTGGTGCTCGGATCGGGGCTGTCCACGTCTGCCGCATCCGATTCTCCCCTGTGGTTAGCCAGTCTCCCCCCTGCCCAGCCAGGAGATTCGCCAGAAAAAAACTCAGTGTGGGAAACCCTGCTGGCCAGTCTCAGCCATCTTTATGTGCGGGGCAGCCAAATCAACTGGCGCGGCTTTGACACCGGCTACCTGCGACAGTCGGTGGCCTTACCCACCTATACCTGGCAGCGCCAGCGCCACTGGATCGACTCGGTTGATCGCCCTGCAAAGCCCACCCAACCCCTGGTTGCCCTCAGTCCCGACCAACTCATGGCCCAGATTAAGGCCACCGACACCTTCTCAGAAACCGAGCTGCAGGTCTTGCCCAAACTGCTCAACTGGCTCAACCAGAAAGCTTTGCGGCCTGCCAACGGCGCGGGTACCAACGGCAAAGCTAACGGGGCCACCAACGGTAAGACCAACGGTGCGGGCACACCTACCACGACCGTTTCCGCCCCCATCAGCGCTACGGCCACCAGCGCCGACGACATTCAGGCCTGGCTGATTGAGCGCATCGCCCGAGAGCTGGGGGTCGCACCGACGGATATCAACCCTGACGATCCGTTTGATACCTATGGTCTTGACTCGGTGCTCGCCATTGGCATTGCCAGCGCGGGCAAACAGGCGTTTGGGGTGGAGGTCACCCCGCTGATGCTGGTGCATCACCCCACCGTGGCCGCGCTCTCGCGCCATATTGCCGCCTCGTTTGAGACCGCTGGCACCGAAGTGTTTGAAATCTAGCTGTTAGCAATTAGCCATTTAACTGAAACCGTTTAACTCAAGGAGCGTTTGGGGCCAATGAATGTAACAAACCTGATGGATCAGCTCACCCAAAAGGGCATCAAAGTCTGGGCGGATGACGGTAAGCTCAAAATCAACGTTCCCAAGGGGCTGATGACCCCTGATCTGCAGTCAGAGCTAACCGCCCACAAAGCCGAAATCCTCGAATTTCTGGTGCAACAGACGGCGGCTCCCCCAACCTGTGCGGCGGCGGGTCTGAGCCTGCAGACCATTGGTCGATTGATCGGCGGCTACGGCACCACCGAGTCTTTTAACCCGCCGGTCATCGACCCCACCGTGATGGCCAAAAAACTCAAGATTACGTTTCGCCCGCTGCCCCCGGGGTATGGGCAACAGAACATTATCGCGTTCAGAGATCGGCTCAAAGCCAAGCTGAACGCCTGTGGTGTGGAAATCGTGCCCTGGGAAGCTGCGATCGCACAAACAAAATACGAAATCGAGCTGCCCATCCTAAACCTCAAGCGCACCGTCAAATCCCAGGCGGTCAAGGCAGACATCAACGCCATGATTGACGTCGAGCGACAGCCATCTATCCTGGGTAAGACCAAAGTCTGCGTGGCTGAGAACCTCTACCAGCTCTATACCCGCTTCTGGCTTAAGGATCGCAAGCTCTCGGTGTCTAAAATTGCCCAGTTCATCAGCTGGGCCGAAGACAACCTCCACGACCTCCAGGACCCCACAAATACCCAGGTAATCGTCCTGACCGACCTCGACACCGAGTTTATCAGCCCCGATTTAAACTACGAGAAAAAAATCCCCATCGGGGTGAATACCCTGGTGCGTACCTTCTCTGAAATCGTCATTGGGGTCTCTGAGCAGCAGCTTTCCATCCTAAATATGAATCTCTCCGATTCTGTTTTTCCAGCGGCTGCCATCGATGACTTTGTGGCGAAGTCTCTTATTCCTAAGATTTATGTCCCCATTCTGCCCCTGTCCCTCAGCCGGTTCCAAGTCAGTGATTATGTCCCCACCCAGTCTGACTACGCCCAAAAGCTGGTCCACCTGGGCAAGGGCATCGGGCCGGTGGGCCTGCTCCCCGCCGGGTTCAAAATAGACGACGTGGTCAAGCGCAAGTCCCACCGCGACATCGTAGACTGGATGGCCAAGGGCAGAACCGGCGTCTCCTACGGGTTTGTGGCCTATGCCGAACCCCCTCAATACGTCGGCCCCGTTGAGATTTCAGAACAAGACTGGCAAACCCTATCACCGGTTGACGGCTACAGTTCTACGGAACTGCGTCAAAACCAGGATGGCCGATGGTATCTGAAGCTGACCTTAAACGACAATCAGCACTTCCGACAGATTCCTGATACCTGGCTGGTCAGTTCCCGCTCGGGGGCCAACAAAACCAACCTCAGTCTGGAGAGTGACGTGGTCAGGGTAGGGCTCAACGGCGGCAGGCTCCATTTGCAGCTTCCCGAGGGGGTTGACCCGGCCACCACCGATGTTAAACCCTCCTACGATCTCTATGTGATGATTGGCCTGGCCCTGGGGGCGGCGCTGTTTGCCCCCCCCCTGATCGAGCAGGGGATGCCGATGGTCCATTTCCACGGCTACCCGGCCAGTCAGTGGTTTTCATCAGTCCGGGAGTACTGCACCGGCGTTGAAAACCCTTCCGTACCCTGCGGCACCTACGAATCCGGCGTCTTCAATTTTCTTGGCATCCAGCGTCTGGTTGAGCAGCACGGCACCGATATCTTGCTGGCGGGCCTGGTCGAGCCCGACCACGGCACCAACCTGGTCGCCCAAACCTCCGAATATCTGCTCTCCCGACTCCAGCAGGGGGTAGCCGAGCAATCGATTGAACTCGGCGGCAAAAACTTTGCGTCGTTGCAAACCAAGCAGCCCGCCCTGGTCAGCTAGCAGAGAGGACACCCACCATGACAACCCTCAACGGAAAAACAGTTTTGCTGACCGGGGCCTCTCGCGGTATCGGGGCCTTTATTGCCAGGGCACTGACCCAGCAGGGGGCAACTGTCGTGGGGGTGGCCCGCGACCCGGCCAAGCTCGAGCAGGTCTGTGCTGAGCTGCGGGAGGCAGGGGCCGAGTGTTTTAGCATCCCGTGGGATTTGAGCAACAGCGAGACTCTGCCAGATTTAGTGACCAAAATCGAGCAGGTGGCAGGCCCGGTGGATATTTTGATTAACAACGCCGGGATTGAACGCTACCGTGCCTTTCAAGACTATACGCTGAGCGACCTTCAGGCCGTCATCGCGATTAATTTACTGGCAGCGATGGAGCTCTCCCGACTGTTATTGCCGGGGATGCTGGCTCGGGGCGGCGGGCACCTTGTCAATATGGCCTCCACCGCCGCTAAAAAGGGGCACCCCTTTGACAGTGCCTATTCGGCCAGCAAGGCCGGTTTACTCATGTGGAGCGACGCCCTGCGCCAGGAGCTCGCCGAGAGCCCCGTCGAGGTGTCGGTCATCTGCCCAGGCTATGTGGAACAAAGCGGCATGCTGGCCGATACGGGTGTGCCAGCCCCTCCGCTAGCGGGGGCGACCACCCCGACCGCCGTCGCCGCTGCGGTTGTGCGCGCAATTCAACAAAACCAGGCAGAGGTGATTCTCAACAAAGACATCGTCTCCGCGGTGATTAGCAAGGTGCTATTTGCCACCTGGCAATTTTTCCCTCGCTTTGGCGATACCGTCTATCGCGCCATTGGTGTGCCCCAGCTCAACCAAAAGCGCATCAAAACCCCAACGAGAGAACTGGTTAGTCATCACTCACCTTGAGGAGGTTCAAACTTAAAGCCCCCAGTATCGGGGGTTGGGGGCAAATCCAAGCATGCTAAACACTTTGGTTTGTACCTCACAAAAAAGATGATGTTAACCCGCTTAAATTGACCGGATATCACCTATGACCGCGCCCCCCGCCCAACGTCGCCCCACTAAAGTTCAGCATCCCCTCTCCGGGAGCACCCTCCGCAACTGGCTGGCGCTGCTCGTGCAAAATGGCGGCGTCAGCCTGCCCTACCTGCCCAGGGCTCTGAGCATTACCGGCATGACGCTGGCCAATGCCCCCCTGCGCCTGGCAGAAACCCTGCGCTACGGGCGACAGATTCAGCAGACTGAGATTACCGAGCCCCCTGTCTTTATTCTCGGCCACTGGCGCAGTGGCACCACCCATCTGCATCGGCTGATGGTGCAAGACGACCGGTGGGGCTACGTCTCTAGTCTGCAGGCATTTGTTCCAGAAGCATTTTTAACCCTGCAGCAGATGCTGGCCGCGAATCTGCAAGATTTCTGGCCAGAGGTACGGCTGATGGACAATGTTTCCTACTCACCCACCGTCCCCGAAGAAGAAGATTATTCCCTGGCGAACGTGTCTCCTTTCTCGTTTTACTGCTGCTGGTACTTCCCTGAGCGGATGCAGGAAATCTACCGCCGGTCAGTCTTATTGAGCGATCTCTCCGAGGCAGACAGACGGCGATGGCAGCAAAGCTATCTCAAGATTTTGAAAAAAGCGACGTTTCACTCGGGGGGCAAGCAGTTAGTGATTAAAAACCCCTCCAACACGGCTCGGATTCCTGAGCTGCTCAAACTTTTCCCGGATGCCAAGTTTATTCATATCTATCGCAACCCTTACGATGTCTATACCTCAACCCTGCGGTTCTATCAAAAAATGGTGCCCCACTATGCTCTGCAAACCGTTGACGAAGCAGAGCTTGAGGAAAACATTCTCGCCTTTTATCAGCAGTTAATGCGGGTGTTTTTTGACACGGCAGATCTGATCCCAGCTGGTAATTTTGTCGAAATTAGCTATGAAGAATTTGAGAACAATGAAGTGGCTTGTATGGAGCATATCTACAAGCGGTTGACCCTTCCCGGATTTGATCAAGCCAAACCTAAGTTTCAAGCCTATATCGCTGACCAAGCAAACTATCAGAAAAATCAGTACAGCCTGGATGAGACCACTAAGGCGCGGATCTGCGATCGCTGGCAAGATGCGATTGATCGATGGGCCAGGTTAGCACAAATTAACCAAGCCACAGTTTACTCGTCTACAGAGAGCTAAGGATATTAAACGTCTATGAAGTTTGTCTCTCTCAATCCCGCTAAAGCTCACTTACGTACCCCTTGGCTACCTTATGCAATGGGGTTTTTCGGGTTATTCCTGCTAAATACTGCACTGTCATCGTTTATTCTCTATCGTTATGATCCGGGCCCTAACGATGAGAATCTGCCAATTTTGGTGCCGACGGTCCTGGTCGGTAGCGCTTTTTTCTTTGGCCGTATCATTGGCGCGCTTCTGCAGCCTGTAGTGGGCTACTATTCAGACCAAGTTCAGGGTCACTGGGGCAAACGACGGCCTTTTTTAGCCGTTAGCATACTGCCAATGGTATGCAGCTTTGCCTTATTGTTTAATCCTATTGTTATAGAAACTAGCCTGGGCAACAGTCTTTACCTTGTAAGCCTGCTCTGCATATTTTATTTTGCTTTTACGCTCTACCAAGTGCCTTATCTGGCCTGGTTACCTGAGTTAGCTCCCAAGGATCAACAACGAGTAACGTTGTCTAGCTGGTTAGCAATCTCTAGCCTGGCGGCTACAGTTGTTGGGGCGACGGGAACACCTTGGCTAAGCGATCGTTATGGGTTTGGGGTGATGACTATGGCAATTGGGTTCGTCAGTTTAGGGGCGCTACTGTTACCTTTGTTGACGCCTGAGCGGGTGGCAAAGCCGTCTAAACGAGTTCCCCTATTGGTTTCACTCAAGGCAAGTTGGCAAAATTCTAGCTTTCGGCCATATGTCCTAGGCGTTGCAGCGGCCTGGATATCTATGTCGATTTTGTCAGTTTGCACCGTCTTTTTTGTGACCGCACTACTCCAGAAAGACATCAGCTTTAGTGGCCTGATTTCTATTTTAATTTTGGGAGGAGCCGCTTTTGGTATGTTGGGAGTAAAATCACTGGTCAAACGGGTTGGCAAAAAGCGAACGTTTCAATTCTCGATGCTGTGGTCAGGGGTAGGGGTAATTCTCATGGCCCTGCTACCGTTATGGTTAGGTCGGGCTATACCTCTGTGGTCGGTACTAATCCCCTTAGGAAGCCTGGGATTAGGCAGTTTCTTTGTATTGCCCAATGCGATGATGCCTGATGTCGTTGAGCAAGACCTCAAATTAGGCCAGTCAGCTCAAGCAGTTTATTTTGGCAGTCGAGGTTTATTTGTAGAGCTGAGTACGGGGCTTGGCACTCTGATTGCTGGCTTGCTATTGAGTCTCGGTAAAACAGCCATTCACCCTCTGGGTGTGCAGCTGTCGTTAGTAACAGCAGGGGGATTCGCATTTATTTCAGCCGGTTTACTAATGGCCTATCCCATTTCTAGGTAACCGCTTAAGTTCTCAGTTAAAACATTGACTCATATCCAAATATGCAATTCTGCCATTCAAAGAGATTTTTCTACAGATACCTCAGTGTAGAAAAGAGAGTTAAGTCATGCTTACGGAAGAGTTAAGTGTCAAGATATGGTTTATCATGTTGGTCTCTTATGCCCTGCTGCAATTGGTCATCTCAATCCCATGTGCAACTTGGGTAACGAATTACAGCGACGTGGTTATAAAGTAACGTTGTTTGGAATTCCTGATGTACAGGAAAAAATTGCTAAATCTGAGCTGGGATTTTATAAGATTGGGGCTAACGATTTCCCCCCTGGTAGTCTTGATTTAATATACACTCAACAGGGAAAACGGAGTGGTTTTGCAGGATTAAAGTTCGCTCTTGAGTCTTTTCGGCGAGCAACCGTCATGATGTTTCGGGAGGGTCCTGATGCTATAAAGAAAGCTGATATTGATATTCTCCTCGTCGACCAAACGACCTCCGCCGGCGGCACTATTGCAGATTACTTGAAACTTCCTTTCGTTACTATTTGCAGTACTTTGCCAATTCACCAGGATTTTAATATTCCCCCAACCTTTATTGATTGGAATTACCAAGATGTTTGGTGGGCCAAGCTACGAAATCAGCTAGGCTATCAGTTGCTTGATTATCTAACCTATCCTATTTGGAAACTTGTTTCACAGCAAAGAAGACAGTGGCAATTGTATCCCTATTATCATCGCAGGGATGCCGATTCACAGCTTGCTCAAATCTCTCAACTTCCTAAGATGCTTGATTTTCCCCGTGAAAATTTACCGCCATATTTCCATTATGTGGGCCCCCTCAAAAATCCATCGGATGTTGAACCTATTTCCTCCTATGGTGAGGACTTCCCGTTTGAAGCATTGGGCAACAAGCCATTAATTTACGCCAACCTGGGCACGCTCCAGAGTCGAAATTGGGAAATTTTTCATCAGATTGCAGAGGCTTGTTTAGATTTAGACGCGCAACTGTTGATCTCATTAGGGAATCCTGAAGCCGACCTATCGAAAGTCAACTTTCCTGGCTCCCCCCTTGTTTTTCCTTTTCCACCTCATCAAAAGCTCATCAATCGGGCTTCTGTGGTAATTACCCATGCCGGCAGTACAGCTGTAAGTTGTTTGAGCGCTGGAGTACCGATGGTCGCGATTCCCATTACCGCTGACCAACCCGGCATGGCTGCTCGGGTATCAAAGGTCAGGGCTGGTGAAGTCGTGCCTTTAAATAAATTAAACGTCTCCAAGTTAAAAGCATCTATTGAAAAGGTGCTCAGGGATCAAAGTTATCGAAACAGTGCAGTCAGGCTCTCTAAGGCTATCCAAAAATCAGGAGGGGTCAACTATGCGGCTGATATTGTTGAGCAGGTTGCTGCTACTAAGGCCCCTGTCCTGAATGCCCAATAGCAGCTCAAAAGTGATACAAAATTTTCCTGAATCGTTAAGTAGGTTATATTCCGGAAGTCGCTACTTATTTGCAGAGCTAAACGTAGGCTTAGGTACGCTACTGGTTAGACTATTGCTCAATCTGGGCAAAACAGCAGTTCAACCTTGGGGAGTCCAGCTGTCGTTGGTGGTAGCTAGAAAATTTGCATTTATTTCAGCCGGTTTACTGATGAACTACCCTGTTTCTAAATAGCTAAATAACTGAAGCGTTTCGGTTGTCAACTCACTAGTCGCATTTGGGGGCAAAATCTTGTTTCAAAAACAGTTAGAAAAATACTACGTTGATTTTGATGTTGCGATGGGAAAGGGGACAGGCTATTTTCGTCAAATTGAGAAATATGCCGATCAGAATAGAGCGTATTTCGAATTTTTCCGAGCCCTGTATGAAAAAAACAACTTTTCGCGCGTTACACCCCAAGATACGCCGAGAATTCCAAAGATAATTCATCAGATATGGATTGGTAGTCGCGCGATACCTGACCAGCTACAGAAATATCGACAGACATGGATTAAACATCACCCTGATTGGGAATATAAGCTATGGACTAATGATGATCTTAAAGAATATCAGTTTCTCAACGAAGAACTTGGTCGTCTATTTGAGCAATCTTTGACCCTGGGTGAGAGAGTAGATATCCTAAGATACGACATTATGTACCAGTATGGGGGCATATATGCTGACTGTGACTGCATTTGCTTGAAGCCATTCGATATTTTTGTCCATAGCTATGATTTCTTTGCAGGTATTTTTCAGCCAATGTTCGCCTCACAGAAGCATGCTATGTTTCTTCAGAACTGCCTAATTGGAACAAAACCTCAACATCCAATTATTCACAAACTATCCTCAATACTGCTGGAGAATTGGGAAGATTTAGACTATGAAGATGATGAGATTTATACCACGCTCAAGAGGACTTTCCTTGGGATTACGTTGGCTGTTATCAGCGAAGCTGATAAAGATAACAATATCGATATTGTTATGCCCCCTTCATACTTCTTTCCTTTGATCCCCTATCCAGTTTTTGATCTCATGATTCGAGGGGTTAAGGACTCTATCCTAGGGATTTTTCGAGAAGAGTTAAGGCCATATTCTTCAGAAAAACATTATAGCTTCTCCAATCATTATTCTTCAAAAGAATGGATGAGAGATATCTATTCAACGCTATCGTTTCAGCATGATGGATGGAGGTTGTTGAGCTTAAAAGACTGGTTATTATTTCTTAAGGAAAAATTTCTCTCTAGCAACGCTCAAAAGAGGCCTACTCGGCAGACACTTGCAGAATTTCTTTCGTAATAATGGGATAGCTGACGTCGCGATCTCGATGACTATTGCCAAACTGGCATGGTGGCTCGTATATTTTTTGAGGCTTGTTTGCATTTGCCCTTTTCGAGATGAGTTAGCAACAGTTCTGTTGTATTTAGATTTCATCCAGGGTTGTTTGTTAGATGTGTCAGATAGATGCGAATGAAACAGCGGTTAGTTCAGTGGCATCTATGCCGATTAGAGTTGCGACTAGGCCGTTGCGATCGCGCACCTCTGCTCCGCGTTGCCTTTGGGTAATGTCTAGCTGATCAGACATCAGCCCGCTATCCAACCCAATCACATCTACCCCTACGCTAAAGTCCACGATGGTGTTGGTGCCTTGCCCGCTGGCCAGCACAAACGTGTCTTTATATTGCCGTCCGCGATCGCGATCGCCAACCAGGCGGTCAATGCCCAAGATGCCGAGAAATCGATTTCCTCAACGTTCGCAGGCTTAAGAAACCTATCGTCAGTGCTTTCAGAAATAGACAAGCCCCAGCGGCTGCCAGCACCATCCTTTAAATATCTTTTCAAGGAGTATTTACACAGATGATAGATTTCTTCATCGCTACTTGTCTAAAGCAGATCGTAATTTTACCTATACTGACCACAGGAATAAGGTGTGCAACGTTTATCCCCCAGTACCCAGTGATCAGTTAGTTGTCATATTTGCCCCTACGCATGAAAATTTCGTAGTTTTCATGTGTTTATTTATACGATGATGTTACTGTCAGTTATTTTCTTGGCTGATTCATAAACTGACTCACTTGTGTAGTGCTCTACCTTATGGGTGCTGCCTTAATTGTCTGAGGAAAACCGCCTCATCTTTAAGGCAATACTACAAAGCGGTTTGACTGCGTAGTGTGTACTGAAACACGCCTGTGTCTGCCAGATTTTAACCATCAACAACAGCGTAACTGTAAAAAGCCCAGAGGCGACCTTAACGTGTCGACCTCTTGTCTGCCCTACGTTGTAGAAGAGTGCTGAGCGTGCCCCAAAAGCAGGTTCACCTCAGTTGGCGCGTACACATTGGCGCGTGCACATTCGGGACGTCTTCATAGACCGGTTGCCTTCATAGGATTACGCGGTCAGTTGTCGGCTTGTCAATGCCTGATAACTGGTCACTGGTTTGCGATCGCAAAAACAACTTTACTGGCCTGCGGGTGAGTACTACTTGAGTAGCCCTCTAAGCTACTTCCCATCTAGCTTGCCTGATTAATCGGGACAGACAGTCTGTTGTTCCAGACTTTAGGTTGCCTATCGCGTTATCAAGTATTCAAAGAATCTTAGGGTGTTCGAAAAATATTGCACGTAGTGGCACTCACCGGACCCAGAACACACCGGTAACGCCTCAACAGAATCGTGCCTGAGCTTTATTTTATAAGGAATGATCTGATGGAAGGTAATTCGAACAATACTCCCTCGCAAAAAACATTAACCCTGACACCGGGTACTGACTTCGTTTTTAACTTTCGGGATGATCAAAACAGTCTGGCTCGTCACGGTAATGATATACTCCTGGCGTTTGACCCAGCTGCTCCCATTCCGACTCCACCCCCATTAAATGATTTAGAGGGCACAGCAGATCAATTTAACCTCGACGTTTTACTGGGTGATTTCCTAGAGGAAGATATAGCACCAGAAATTTTTATAAACGTTCCTCCTGAAATCACCGGTAGACTTGGACGAGACCGGTTTGTATTAGGAGATTGGAGAACACCTTACTACCTGGATAATTTCCTCTTAGGGTTTCAGCAACAGGCAATTGTTGCCGATTTTCAGACCGGACTGGATACGATTCAGCTGCACGGATTTAGGGAAGACTACACCATTATTCCTTTCCTCCTGTTTGGTACAAACCCTCAAACCGGCGAAACTGATACTGTTGATGGAGAAGCCCTGGTTTGGACAGGCATAGATCCAGTCACTCAGCAATCTGATTTTGACATCGTGGCATTTTTCCCAGATGTACCGCCAGGACCAGGTTTGCCTCAAGATGGTTTACCCCTGCCTGACCTCGACCTTGATAGCGATTCATTCATATTCGTTGGCAACACCCCCCCTCCTGGCCCAGCAGAATCCTTTATTAATCAACTTGGCACTATTGGGGTGGATGCTGCCTATGGGGTATCTGTTGATCCCTTGGGTAATGTCTATGTTGTGGGTGGCACAACAGGCGTTTTAGGGGAGGCTAGTCAGGGCTCCTGGGATGTCTGGATCGCCAAGTTCGACAACAACGGTAAACAGCTCTGGATTAATCAGCTGGGTACAGGGGCACCAGATATTAGCTGGGATATTGAAACCTTCCTCACCGAAGATAATCAGGTTAACTTTTATGTGACTGGCTCAACCACCGGGGATTTGGCTATCGCCCTGGGTGGCTCCGAGCCCAATGAAGGTTATCAGGATATCTGGGTTGCTCGGTTTGACGCAGATGGCAATGTGATTACAGCTCGCCAGAATCCCCAACCAGCCGATCAGCTGCCACCAGCTGCTGGAGAGGAAATTGACAACTCCCTACAAATTGATGTAGATAGCGATGGGAATCTATATCAGAGTGGAGTTGTCGTTGAGCTGGTCGATTCACCTTTAACAGAAGTTCAAGACTTTTCGTTTGTAGCTTCCTATGACACCAATCTCGATCTTCTTAATTTTGATGGCACGACCTTAGAATCTACAGATGTTATTGGATTTGATGAAAGTTACGGGATTGCCGTTTCAGACGATGGTACAGTTTACGCAACCGGCTTTACTCAAAATAATTTAGGGTCTGCTCCTGGGGAGCCTCCTCGAATTGGCGTTTATGATGGCTGGCTCGCTCGATTTGACGAAAACTTAAACCCCATCTTTGTCACCAAGCTTGGTACTATCAACTACGATTTCCCTTGGGGTGTGGATACCGACAGCAATAATAACGCCTATGTTGCTGGGTTTACCCGTGGTGAACTTAGTGATCCCCTAAACATTAATGCTGAGCAAGTTGAATCTGGGGGGTTCAATGAAAACGATGCTTTCTTGATCAAGTTTGACGGTGAAGGTAACCAGCTATGGGCTCGACAGTTTGGCACGCCTGGGGATGATGGTCTCTTTTTAGGCGATATTGTTGTTGACAGCGATGATGGCATCTATGTGACAGGCTTCACTGAGGGAGATTTGGGGGGTCCCAATCAGGGTGGTTATGATACCTGGGTTGCTAAATATAATACCGATGGTGAGCAGCTGTGGATTACACAGTTTGGCTCTACTAACCTCGATATGCCCACAGCAATTGACGCTGACAATATGGGCTCCTTGTTTGTGACAGGCTTCACCGAAGGGTCTTTGGGGTCTGAATTCCAAGGCGCTACCGATGCTTGGGTCGCTAAGCTTAATGCCGATACAGGAGCGCTGAAGCCATTCAACATCAACCCCAGTATCGATATCGAGAAAAAGATTAATGGCAAGGATGCTGACTCTCAAGCAACGGCACTTGTACGAAAACCCAAAAAGAAAATCACCTGGACTTATGAAGTCACTAACACAGGTAATGTAGCCTTTGAGTTTGATGATATTTCGGTCACGGATGATCAAGACGGCATTAAACCCAAATTCATCAAGAAGAGTGATCAGGGCAAAGATCGCATTCTCTCACCGGGCGAAACCTGGCGCTACAAAGCAAAAGGGAAGGCTGAAGATCTCACCACCGTTATCGATTTTGAGAAGGATGGCAATGGCAAGTCTCTTAAAGCGGGAACCATCATTGATGATGAGTATCAGTCGCTTGGGCTAACCATTTCTACCCCTGAGAATGAATTTGGAGCCATGATTTTGGATGGCAAGAAAAAGAGCAAGGATGATGACGATTTTGACGATGATGACTTCGACGACGATGACAGAAAATATCGAAAAGGCAGCAAGACTAAGCTCAAGTCTCTAAAGAATGTCCTAATCATCTCCGAGGATGGCAATTCTCAAAATCCTGATATTGATGAAGAGGGGGGCGTCTTCAAGTTCGAATGGGATGAGTTGGTCATCGTGAACTCCGTGAGCATTTTAGACATTGATGGAGCCGGGGGTGAAATTAGAACGTTCGATGCCAGGGACGAACTGATCGGCACTTACGGGGTTAACACCGAAGACAAGAGCCTCCAAAAGCTCACTATCGGTGATGACATGGTGATGTCTTTGGAGATAGATCTATTCGGTAAAGGTGCCGTGGCCGATGTCAATTTTGACAACTTTTATAGGAATATTGGTACCGTAGCGGTTGACGGTTACAGCGGCATCGGCGACTCTGATGCTGCCTACTACCGCAATTCAAGGCCCAACATTGGAGGCGGGCAACAGCCTGGACAGTTTGAGCTTAATAATGGGCTTGTTCAAGATTTGATTGCAAACCTGACGGATTTGCCAATCAGCAGCGGCTAGATTTTGCAGCATCGAGGTTCCACCCTTAAAAACCTGGCTAAAGTCCTATGTGCTCCATTGATTTGGCAGCCATAGGGCTTTTCGCTGTTGACTCGCGATATATCGCTTTGGCCGCTTAGAACACTGAGTACAGTTACTTCAGCGCTACGTGGCTCACAGTCGCCTCCTAACCGGACTAGCAACTGTTACACCTTTTCCTATTCGACCAGTATCAGGTTCGTTAAAATATCGAACAGTTTGTTAATGTGAGGTCTCTCTTCATGCTGACTAGACAATTGGTGCTTATTTCAGCCTATCTGTCGGCTCTGGCCTTACCCCTACCCCTGTTTGCTCAGACCCATCCGGTAGACGACGCGCCAGACAACCCGCATCTGATTCAATCCTCCTGGACGAGTAGCCACGGCGGCCCGGCGCAGCAGGCTTCGACGAGTCTTCCGGGGCCTCAGTCGCCACAGCCACGGGTGCAGATCCGTGATTTTGGCGAAGATGCCGGTAAAGATATTGGCACATCGCCCTGGCATGTATTGAGCGAGCGGAAATATACAAACTCTTCGACGGCCCGCACGATCTGGGGGGCGTCGCTAACGGATGCCTACAAATACGAAATTGACGGCGACACCTTCCGTTTTGTTGACAGTTTCGAGTTGAATGTGTTGCCGGTTTGGATCGGCTGGAATCTTTTTGGGCTGGAAGATGGTCGCGTTATCGTGCCGAATCCTAGCGGGCTTCGTTTAGGTAAGTATCGCGGTGAAGCTTGCTATGGTCGCCATGCCTCACTGCTGGTGTTTAAGGATGGCGAAACCAGCGGTTCGCCAATTGAATGCGTTCACAAGTTTGAGTTTTCACCCGCGGTGGTCGAAGAATCCTGTGGATTTCGGCGGCTCGGCCTTGGCGCGACCGGTGTGTTGACTGGCGTTACCTACACAGGGGAGATCGCTGTCACCATGGTGCGTGAGGTAGGGCGTGGCTGGGGTAAGCGCAAAGAATCCTGGCTGGCCGTAATTGATAATGATCTGACCCACATCAAGTCCTGCGCCAAGGTAGGCGACTCCGGCCCGTCAAATATGTTTCCGATTGAGCGCGGTGCCGGCAATGAAACGATCATGTACCTTGCCACCAATGAAGCCCTGGTCGCCATGTCTTACAACGCCGCGACCAATAGCCTCCAGCGGGTTGGGTCGGTAGAAATTCCCTATCGCCGTCGCACCGGCACAACACCGACGCTACTTGGCTTTAGCGCAGATCGGTGGATTGTTACAGTGGATGCCCGGTGCGCCGTCACCAGCGTTTTCTCTGGCGAGATCGAATGTGATAAGACAGATACTAGCGCGTCGAAACTTGTTGCCGTCCGCCGTCCGCTAGGCTCAGATGCACCTGTCACCTATGACCTACCGGACTTCATCGATACGGTCGAAAATTCGCCCGCTGTCGCTGGCAATGACATTGTGATCGCCAACTACAGTGGCTACACGCCGGACGGCGAGAAGGATGGCAAGAAAGACCGGGCCACAGGGGTTGTAAAACTCAGCTGGAACCCAGCCCAGCAGACTTTTCAGACGGACTGGGTCAATCCAGACATACAGTTTAGTGGTGTACCGACGATTAGCACAGACGCAAACCTGGTTTATGGCTCTGGCAGCGAAGTTGATGGGATGACCTATTTTTATGGTTTACGCTTGCGCGACAATGCGAGCGGGCCTGCCGGAGAGGTCGTTGTCCGCACACAGGTGGGCCCCTCGACTGAAACCCGCCGGGGTGCCAAGGATGCCATCTACGACGCTGGCAGCAACATCTTGATCAATGATGATGCCTCGGTCATATGGCCGGGCGGCAATTCGCTGGTCAGGATTTTGGACTGACGACTGCAAGCAAGGGCGCCTAATTTAAGCCGGAAAATTCAGGTTAAGTAAGAAGTCAGGAGCCAGAAGTCAGGAGTCAGCAGGGAACTGGATTCTGGCTCCTGACTCCTGACTTCTCGCCTCGGGAAAACTTCCCGCTTTAAGTTGATACCCCAAGCAAGGTATCACCTGTGTCCATTGTCTATTACCCACTAACCTTTTTAGCCGGGATTTTATTTTTATGCAGTTCCCTAAACTTGCTTTTTTCCAAATCCGGAATACTCACCTGTGGAGGCATGAAATACCATTGTCCTTGGTTGAGATTTATAAATAGCGATTTTGTGGGGTCATCGCTTACCTGAAAAGTTAACTCATTCATTACCGGTAGTGGGTGCTAATCAGCACTTTTACAATCTTGATCTTTATCACATGGGGCTTTATGAGCCAGATCTAGAGCCCAGGCAATGTGAACTGATGGGGCATCGCCACTATGAATAATTCAATTGCCATCGTGGGTGTAGGCTGTCGTTTTCCTGGCGGAGCCAACTCCCTAGAGAAGTTTTGGCATCTGTTGCATCACCAGGTTGATGCCGTTTCCCAGATTCCGCCCGAGCGCTGGCAGGCCGATCAATTCTATGACTCAGACAAAGACTCGCCTGGTAAAGCAGTAACCCGCTGGGGTGGCTTTTTAGACCAGGTTGATCATTTTGACCCTCAGTTTTTTCACATCAGCCCCCGCGAGGCCATCGACCTTGACCCGCAGCAAAGATTGCTTCTAGAGGTCTGTTGGGAGGCGCTGGAGCAGGGTGGGATGGTTCCAGAACAGCTCAGAGGGAGCCGAACGGGCGTTTTTCTGGGGGCTTGCTCAACCGATTACTTTAAACTCAGGACTAAATTTGGACTTCGGGATACCTTCAATGGCTACGCTTACACAGGGGGACGGCCTAGTGTTTTAGCGGGTAGAGTTGCCTACACGTTTGATTTTCAAGGGCCAACCCTGGTGGTAGACACAGCCTGTTCGTCTTCTCTAGTGGCCCTTCACCTGGCCTGTCAGGCCCTGGATAGTGATGAGGCTGACCTGGCTGTGGTTGGCGGCGTCAATATTCTGTTAGACCCGGGTGTCTTTATCCTGGCATCGAAGCTCGGCACACAATCTCCTGAAGGTCGATGTAAAACCTTTGATAAGAGTGCTGATGGCTATGTTCGGGCGGAGGGCTGCGGCATTTTAGTGGCCAAGCGCCTGGATGACGCCCTTCAAGATGGCAATCGCATCCTTGCCGTGGTTAAAGGCTCCAGCGTTAATCAGAATGGAAACGGCAGCAGCCTGACTGCACCAGATGCTAGCGCTCAAGCCAGCTTAATGCGGAAGGTGCTCGCGGATAGCGGGTTGGGCCCAACCGATATTAGCTATGTGGAAGCCCACGGCACAGGCACACCCGTCGGTGACCCCATTGAGTTTGGTTCGATTTGGGAGGTGTTTGGTCAGCATCACCAAGCCCAAGGCAACGCCCTCCCGGTGGGGTCAGTGAAAACCCATATTGGCCATTGCGAAGCGGCCAGCGGCATGGCATCTCTCATTAAGGTGATTTTGGCGCTGAAACATGGGCAGATTCCAGCTAATTTGCATTTCAATCAGCTAAATCCGGCAATTTCACCTGAGATGGCTGGCATGCTGATCCCTACCACGGCTATCCCCTGGCAAGCGACTGCTAAAAAGCGCTACGCCGCCATCAACTCCTTTGGGTTTAGCGGGACTAATGCCCACGTTGTCCTCGAAGAGGCCGTCACAGAATCGGGGGCAAAACCGCCATCGACACCCAACCAAAAATTAGCTTATCAAATGCTCTGCCTATCGGCGAAAAGCCCCCAGGCACTAATAGATCAAGCGCGTCAGTATCACGACTATTTGATGACCGACAATGCCCCTACCGAGGCCATTTGCTACACCGCCAATGCGGGGCGGACCCATTTTCAACGACGACACTGTGTGACTGGTCGCACACGAGAACAACTTCAGGAAAGGCTCTCGGACTTTATGGGTGATAATGCGCCCCTCAAGCGCGGCGCTTCTCAAACTGCAGGTCCGTCTAAAATCGCGTTTCTGTTTACCGGGCAAGGGTCGCAATATGTGCAGATGGGTCGGGATCTGTTTAAGACGAATTTGATTTTTCGAGAATCGCTTGAGCGATGCGATCGCATCCTCACCCCCCATCTCGGTCTGTCTCTGCTGAGCTTACTCTATCCTTCAGACGGCGATCAAAACAGCCAGGAGACTGAGCAAACCCTCCAACAAACCGCCTTTGCCCAGCCCGCAATTTTTGCCCTTGAGTACGCCCTGTATCAGGTCTGGCGGGCCTGGGACATTACCCCAGATATTGTTTTAGGGCACAGCGTCGGAGAATATGTTGCCGCCTGCGTGGCGGGCCTGTTTAGCCTGGAGGAGGGGCTGGCGCTGATCGCAGCTCGCGGTCGTCTAATGCAGGCCCTGCCAACCAATGGGGCCATGGCGGCGGTCTCCGCCAGCCTGTCAGAGATTAACAACGCCCTCGGGGCGCTGCCCTCTGCAATCTCGGTGGCGGCGGTGAATGCCCCTGACCAAACCGTACTCTCAGGGACGGCAGATGCGCTCAATCCTCTCTTGCAGAATCTAGAGCAACAGCAGATTGAGGTGCGTCGATTGCCAGTGTCCCATGCTTTTCACTCGGCGCTGTTAGAACCCATGTTAGAGCCGCTGCGCGAGGCATTGTCTCAAGTAGAGTTTGGCACACTGAAAATTCCATTGGTCTCTAATCTGACAGGAGATCTGGTAGATATAGTAGATTCAGGGGACATTGCCTGTCCTGACTATTGGCTGTGTCACACCCGTCAAGGTGTCCAGTTTGAGCCCTCAATGCAGACCCTGGCCAG
>JBCBQD010000004.1:0-54723 GCA_039820425.1 Cyanobacteria bacterium J06635_1 | reverse complement strand
GGTCGAGCATATCATCGGTAAGGAGAATACGCAGCGCCTAGAGCGCACCAATGGGATCATTCGGCAACAAACTGGGCGATGGCATCGACGTCAGAACAAGTTTGGTAAACTGTGGGATCAAACCAAAGTCACCACTCGCTTGGTGGTCACTTACTTCAACTGGATATGGCGACACTCTCGAACCAGAGATACGGCTGCTCAGCGGGCTGGATTAGCCACCCAGCCTTGGATATGGAATGATATTGCAACCTATCCCACGTTTTATTGAGGCACAATCGAACTGCCCAAACCGAAGACACTGATCGAGTGCCCCAACTGTTTAGCCGATATCTCAGTCACCGGCATCCTATTTGGGCTACACTACACCACCCAAGACGCCATTATTGAGAAGATTGATTCCCTTCAAGACGCCATGGAGCACGGCTTCACTGAACTGCGCGAGTTGGTACAACGCGATGTGCTGCGAGGCATTCGCACCGCACAAAACCAGATTGAGTCCCCCTGCCCTAGCGTCTTCGTCCTGCGCCCTGACGGTCGCCAATTCTGGCAAAAAGACATCGGCTCCCAGCGCATCAACCTGCAACTCTATTGCGAGCATCCCGGCTGCCTCCATCCCGTCCAAGACGGAGGCCTCTACGCCATAGACAACCCTGAGAAATGGCTGCGGGTAATGGCTCCGCACATCACCCGACTCTTCAGCATTTTGCAATACGTCACCCCTGTGGTTGGTCCGTGGGTCAATCTCTCAGCGCCGATTTACAGTGAGCTAGTAAAAAACGACCTGGCTCTCACCTCAGCCCTGGTTGGCAAACTGCCAGATATCAAATTCGACAAGGATGATCACAGTTTCCTCGACCCTGACGAGCGCATGGTGGGTGAGCAGCGAGGTGGCAAGACCCACAAGGTCAGCGGTGCAGCGTTGCGATCGCTCCATCAGTTTCTAAAGCGCAAAGACCCGGATCAGGGTCTGGGGTGGGTTGACCCGCACGACGACGCCTGAGGGCGATGTGCTGTGGCTGTGTAAGGAGCACATTAAAGAGATTTATCCAACTTCCTCATGATAAAGGTTGCTGCTTTGCCCCCCTTAGTCTCCCCTTGGTAAGCTACTGTTTACCAGTAATAGAGGTGCCGTTTAGGGCAGAGGTGCCCTCTAGAGCTTGCTATGCAGTCCCCTTAGGTCTCACCACCCGCGTCTAATTCCGCGTCAGCCACTTTTGCCCGTTAAGGCGCTGCACCGTATACATCACCAACAAATCCAGGGTAATGCGGCGCTCGTCGCCCATAAACTGCTCAATAGTGCTGGGCTTTGCCCCCCCAGTCGAGTAAGCAAATACCTTTTGGCCTTTGATGTCTTCGTCTAAAAAGGCCACATTAAACTGACGCTCGCCTCCGTACCACTGACCCGTCACCTGCCAGAAGTCTTCAGAGGGCAAGCCGCCCGTAATCTCAAGCTTTCGCTTCTCAAAGGATAGCTGCAAGTCATCAAGACCCTCACCCTTAAGCGCCGCTTCTAAATCAGGCAAATAATGCTGCTGAATAAATTCTTCAAAAGGCTTGTCTTCTAACTTAGGCGGCTTTTCCTTTTTAGGTTTAGCCCCGGCTTTAGCACCAGCCTTAGCCGCTTTCGCCGCTGGTTTCTTAGCTGGCTCCTGGGCGGTGGCCTGCTCTTCAGAGGATGATTGTGGAGTGGACTCGTCTGCCATGGGAGTATCTAGCTAAATTAGCCCTCTAAACTCTCTACAGTGTAAAGGGAAACTGCGCGAGTGGGTTGGTAAGGCTGATTTTTTAGGTGAGTGCGCTGCGCTGGTAAATAGGTGAGTGCGCTGCGCTGGTGAATGAGTGAATACGTTTGCCTCATCACCTCACCACCTCACCACCTCACCCAGCAAAGCGCCTCACCCCCTCACCCATCAAGCAGGCTGCAGCACCTCTGCATTCTGGCTGTACCACTCAATGGTGTTTTTTAGCCCTTCTTCAAAGGACACCTTGGCTTCAAACCCAAATTCTGCCTTGGCGCGCTCGGTGTCGAGGCAGCGACGGGGTTGGCCGTTGGGCTTGTCGGTTTCCCAAATCACCTCGCCCTCAAAGGCCATCAGGTCACACAGCAGATTGACCAGATCGCGAATTGAGATTTCAGCATTCGTACCCAGGTTGACCGGCTCCGACCCACTAAAACTCTGAGCTGCCATGACAATGCCGCGAGCCGCGTCTTCAGAGTAAAGAAACTCACGGGTGGGGCTGCCGTCACCCCAAACCGGCAGGGCTTTGTCACCGCGCTGCTTAGCCTCGTAAATCTTGCGAATCAGTGCCGGAATCACATGGGAGCTGCGGGTATCAAAATTATCTTCAGGACCGTAAAGGTTGACCGGCAGCAAGTAAATACCATCAAAGCCATACTGCTGACGATACGCCTGCAGTTGCACCAGCAAGGCCTTCTTGGCAATACCGTAGGGGGCGTTGGTCTCCTCAGGGTAACCATTCCAAAGATCATCTTCTTTGAAAGGCACTGGTGTGAATTTAGGATAGGCACAAATCGTGCCGACACAGACAAACTTTTTCACCCCTGCCTTGTAAGCAGCGTGGATTAGCTGAGTCCCCATCATCAGGTTGTCGTAAAACAGCTCCGCGGGCTTCTCACGGTTTAACCCAATGCCACCCACGTGGGCAGCCAGGTGGATTACCACATCTTGCCCATCAACAGCCCGCTCACAGGCCTCCATTTGACAGAGATCATAGTCGCGAGAGCGAGTCACCAAAATTTTGTCAGCATCAGCCCCAGCTTGCTCCAGCTGCTGCACCACTTGCTTGCCGAGAAAGCCAGCTCCCCCAGTGACCAGGATGCGCTTATCGCTCAAATTCAAAGTACTCATAGTAGTTATGTGTAATGGATCCGCTCGAACAACTTCAGCTTAAATACGAAAGCTGCAGGCAGGGGCAAAGGGTTTGCCCACCCCCCTGCAACTTTATAATTCATGGCTCTGAGACTTTAGCCCGGAGCACTTTTTGCAGCCTTCAATTTTTTGCCAACCACTCAAGACCATTGCCTAAGACAGTTGCCTAGGACAGTTGCCTAGGACAGTGAGCCGCTCATGGCTGTGCGAATGGTGGCCATATCAAGACCACTCGCCTGACCGTTGCCGTTCATAGGCTTTTGCCCAATCGCCTCAAGATCGGCATCAACCATCAGCTTAACCAGGCCCTCGAAGGTAACAGAAGGCTCCCAGCCTAGCTTTTGCTTAGCCTTGGTGGGGTCACCAATCAGCAGCTCAACCTCTGCCGGGCGCAAATAGCGAGCGTCAAACTTGACAAAGTCATTCCAGTCAAGGTTGACATACTTAAAGGCAATGTCTAAAAACTCGCGAATGGAATAGGTTTCGCCAGTGGCAACTACATAGTCATCGGGCTTTTCTTGCTGCAGCATCAGCCACATGGCCCGCACATAGTCTTTGGCGTAGCCCCAATCGCGCTTAGAGTCGAGGTTACCGAGGTACAGCTCTTTTTGCTGACCAGCGACGATGCGGGCAAGGGCGCGGGTGATCTTGCGCGTTACAAAGGTTTCGCCGCGACGAGGGGACTCGTGGTTAAACAAAATACCGTTGCAGGCAAACAGGTCGTAGGATTCACGGTAGTTGAGGGTCTGCCAATGAGCATACACCTTGGCGCAGGCATAAGGGCTGCGAGGGTAGAAAGGGGTGGTCTCTTTCTGAGGAACCTCTTGTACTTTGCCGTACATCTCAGAGGAGCCCGCCTGGTAATAACGGACTTCTAGACCGGTGCGCTGCTGATAATCACGAATCGCCTCAAGCAGGCGTAGTGCGCCCATCGCCACAGTGTCGACCGTGTACTCAGGGGAATCAAAGCTGACCCGAACGTGGGATTGGGCCCCCAGGTTGAAGACCTCCTGAGGCTTTACCTCCTCCAGAATACGGCGCAGCATGGTGCCATCGTTGAGATCGCCGTAGTGCAAAAACAGACGCGCCTCTGGACTATGGGGGTCAATATAGATGTGATCGATGCGATCAGTATTGAAGGTTGAGGTACGACGAATAATGCCATGTACTTCGTAACCTTTTTCTAATAGGAGTTCTGCTAAATAAGAGCCATCTTGGCCGGTAATCCCTGTAAGTAGTGCGCGCTTAGTCTGCGTCATCTTCTATGATTCCTTAAAAACGAGATATAGAGTAGCTAGTAGCAACTGGAGATAATAGCTTCAATCCAGCCGTATGGGATCTTAGCTTCCGTAATATAGCTTGCCCAAATTTGAGTCTGCCCCTAAACCCACCGGCATGAGCCCGTGGGATAAACAAACTCAGCTTTAAGGATCGGATAAACTTACCCCTCAAAGCTCAATGTTTAACTTAGCCTGAAAATTTGCAAAACTTATCAAGAGACTATGATTTGTTTGCAAAAACTGGATAAGGCTTATATTTCAACTGTAGGAGAATAATTAAACCGCACCTCTGCCACATCTAGCCCCGTAGTTTGCGTCAAGGAGCTTGTCTGATCGGTTTGCCTGTTGGCAAAGCCTCAAGCTTTCAAACTGGATGTGGCTTAAGCGCGACGATCGCGCTCAATATCGTAAATTGCTTTTTCCCAGCACCACTGTTCAGATCGATCGGGGTTTTGCGATCGCACGCGACCCACCAAGCGATCGGCCACCGCCCGGTTACCATTGACCAAACGCATCAAGCGTTGGCGAGTAGGGCGGGTGACTCGACTAGCCACGCTCCGCTGAGGTGAGCGTTGACCCACTGGTAAACGTACCGGTAGACGATAGCCCGTCAGCCAGCAAAAGACAGCGACCAGTAAAATGACAGCAAATATAATTGATAGTCCGGACATTTCCCCGATGTTCGCAGGTGGCGACTAGCTAGGCGTTTTTCGAATGGCTTAGCGAGCTTTCGTAAAGCCATGGTGTCAGCATTCCCGATCTGGACACCTGTTTTGATATTAGCAATCAAGCCCGATTTATAAACTGACATGCCCCGCGCCAGCACAATCCTCGACTTTTGGTTTGGCCCCCCAGACGATGAGATCTATGGGCAATTTCGCAAGGCCTGGTTTAGGAAAGATCCCACCTTTGATGCCCAGATTCGAACCCAGTTTTTGACTGACTATGAAGCCGCTGCCGCCGGTCGCTACGATGGCTGGCGGGGACAGCCTCGCCATTGTCTGGCCCTGATCCTGCTGCTCGACCAGTTTTCTCGTAACCTGTTTCGGGGGCAGCCACAAAGCTTTGCAACCGATCCCCAGGCATTGGAGATTGCTCAATTTGCGATCGCAACCGGCTACGAATCAGCCCTGATTCCCGTGGAGCGCTTCTTTCTATATCTGCCCCTCGAGCACAGCGAAAATCAAGACCACCAAACCCACTGTGTCGATAGGTTCAAAGCCTTAGTTAAGGAGGATCCCTCCTTGAAACATGGGCTTGACTACGCCCTGCGTCACCAGGCCGTGATTGAGCAATTTGGCCGGTTTCCCCACCGCAACCAAACCTTAAAGCGTCTCAACACCCCAGCCGAGATCGAATTCCTAAAACAACCTGGGTCAAGATTTTAAGCGCCATGAGTCGTGGGGCTCTGCAACAAACCTTTATAGTGATGTGTGTTTTACGGGTTCCCCATTTGAGAAGTTTGAGGTATCTTTTAGGCGCAGTTGATGTTTTAAGATTTTTTCTTGACGAATCTCACTGACATTGCTCTAATTTGAACTACTCCATTCAAACTGACTTAAAGAACCCTTAAATCCCCATCAAAAACGTGTCATTTGCACCGTATTTTGCCCCTTCCATCGTGATTCAGCTAGCAGCTTATGAACCCTTCCTATCGATCTGATTCGGCCCACAACCCAGCTAACCCTCCGGTCTCCCCGATGCCTGCAACGCCAGAGGTGCCCAACAGCTATTCGCCGTCGGTGCCGATGTCAGTCTATCGAGAGCTGGCAGCTGAGTTGCAGGCAACCAAGGCGATGGCAGAGTCGATTAACGGCCAAAATCAGCACCTGGCTCGACAGAATCAGCTGCTGCGCCAGGAGATTTACCGGGTTGTGCAGACAACGTTACAGCTGGGTCAATATGCGGGGGTCGCCCAGCCTGCAGATGTCGAAGTAACCCTGCCAACCGATTTGCCATCGGTAGAAACAGAAACCCCCGTGCCTGAGATGCTCAGACCTGAGCCCCTCAGAACCGAGAACCGCAGGACGGACGGACCCAGGGGTATCGCCAATGGGGCTGCTGCCTCCACTGCTCGTCGAGTCCCTAGACCCATTGCAAAGCAGCCAAAGGGGAGCCCAGACGAGCGTTCGAATCGAGCCAGTGGCAAAATAATTCCCCAAGCCTTGGCTATTGTGCCTAAGTTCTTTACCGAGCAATCGGGTGAAAAGCAACCCTATGAGCTGGATGCCGACCGCGCTAAAGAGGTTAGCGGTCTGTGGTTAGTGGTCTCGGTCATCCTGATCATATTGACTGCATTTGGGGCAGGTTTCTTGATCATGCGTCCGCTCCTGAACAGCGATCGCTAACTGGGAGAATTCACGGGTAATTCTTTTAGCGAGCGTCAGGGGCGTTGTAGACTGTATCCATTGATACGGTGACCATGACGTTCTGACAGTTACACAAGACAACAGGAGTTAATTTAATTTAATCAAGATATTTGGCTGAGCGTAGCAACTACCCTGCCAAAGTCGTATAATGGAGCGCTCGATTAGCATGAAAAAGATAGAAGCCATTATCCGCCCCTTTAAGCTGGATGAAGTCAAAATTGCCCTGGTCAACGCAGGCATTGTGGGCATGACTGTTTCAGAGGTACGTGGGTTTGGCCGACAAAAGGGTCAAACTGAGCGGTATCGGGGGTCTGAGTACACAGTTGAGTTTCTACAAAAACTGAAAGTTGAGATTGTGGTTGAAGACGCCCAGGTAGATATGGTTGTAGACAAGGTTATCGCTGCCGCTCGCACCGGGGAGATTGGCGACGGCAAAATCTTTGTATCACCTGTCGATGAGATCGTCCGTATCCGCACTGGCGAAAAGAATCTAGAAGCCGTCTAGAGGCGGCGCAGTTTGGTCAGACCCGTTTGAGCCAGATACCCATACAAAACTCACTCACCTAAATCAAGCGTCAGGCAGTCTACTTGGGCAATCTAAAGGATGCATAATCCATTGGCCCTAACCTTATCCGGTGACTTCTTGTCGCATGACCACCACGCTTTCAGAGACTGGCAGTCTTGCTAGTAGCTTAAAAAAATGCATCCAGCGGCAGCTTACGGGCCGACTCGAGATTAATTGCCCAGGCCAAGATGTCTGGCGTTTACACTTTTTTATGGGCCGTCTAGTCAGAGCAGAGGGGGGCACCCACCCGATTCGCCGCTGGCGACGTCATCTCTCGCAACACTGCCCTCAATTTAATCTAGATAATGACGCGCCCCTGGACCCCAGTGAGCTATTGCATTTTGAGAAATGGGATTACTATGCGCTGATCGAGTTGGTAGAGCGCCAGCAAATTCCTCGAGAACAAGCAGTTAAAGCAATTGAGGCCAGTTTGGTCGAAGCTCTCTTTGACATTCTGCAGCAAGAAGAGCTGTCCCGCCTCAACCTGTTAAAACCGATCGAGTATCGCATTGTGGCGACAAATCCCCAGACCGTAATCACGTCTCCGCTGCTGCCCGCTGGGATCAAGTATCTATGGCAACAGGCGCAGCAACAGTGGCAGGCTTGGAAAACCGCAGGTTTTGCTACCCGATCACCTAATTTGGCCCCAGTTATTAAATCACCTCAGCAGCTGCGATCGCACGCCCAGCAATCTCGAGGTTTGCGGGTCCTGCTCAGGGTGATGAACGGCAGCCGTACCCTGCGGGATTTAGCCATTAAATTGGGCCACAGCCCACTGCTGCTATTGAAATTTTTGACCCCGTATCTGGGGCGTGGGGTGATTGAGCTGGTCTCGCTCAGCGATCTTGACTTTGCCCTGGCCGACGATATGGAGCCGGTCACCCAGGTCCTCAACACGCCGCTGCCAGCCATTCCTAATCGGACTGAGCCCCCCCAGACCGAACCGAAAACGATGGGCCCCCTGGTAGCCTATATCGAAGACAGCCCGCTCTATCGTCAAGTGATGGGCGAGCTTTTGGCCGAGTCGGGCTATCAGTTTTTGGGCATCCAAGACCCGCTACAAACGGTCCCGACCCTGCTGGAGCATAAACCCGATTTAATTTTCTTAGATTTGGTCATGCCGATTGTCAATGGCTATGAAATCTGCGCCCAAATTCGCCGCGTATCGATCCTCAAAGCCATCCCGGTAGTGATTGTCACCAGCAGCGATACGTTTGTCGATCGGGTGCGAGCTAAAATCGTCGGTGCGTCTGACTTTTTACCCAAACCAATCAGACCTCAAAAAGTCTTGGGAATGCTCAAAAAGCACCTGGGCAACCTGCCCTCATAGCTTTAGAAAGGCTGATAATGGAGTCAGGCATTCTTCGTAATATATGGTCCTGAATCGTCGCGATTTTCTTAAAGCCACAGGTGCGTTCTCACTGCTGCCGTGGCACGGGTGGCGCAGCACGGCCGCTACCACTCTGACGATGCAGCTTGACTGGCAGTTCAATGCTCAATTTGCAGGAGTGCTGCTGGCCGATGCCACGGGTCTTTATCAGCAAAAGGGGATCAAGCTCAACATTCAAGCAGCTTCCGCAGGCTTAGATGTGCCGTCAGCGGTGGCGCAGGCTAAGCACAGCCTGGGCTGTATTGAGCAGACGTTATTACTCGAGGCACAGGCACAGGGGCTACCCTTAGTTGCGATCGCAGCCATGCTCCAAGCCTCCCCCCTCGCCTTGATGAGCCTGCCCACACAGCCTATCGAAGCCCTGGCGGATCTGGCCCACAGACGCATTGGTGTCCACAGTGACGGGCGCAAAGCGCTGGAGCTGGTCATCGGCGTCAATCAGCTCGACCCACAATCCATCGAGATTGTGGATATCCCCTACGCCGATAAGCAAGCCTATCTACTCAACGGCGACTGCGATGCTATTCAGTGCTACAACCTGGACGAGCCCATCGCCTTTGCCGCTGAGACAGGCAGTCAGCCCGTTATTTTGAAGCTCAGCGACTATGGGTTTGACGGCTATAGTCAGGTAATTTTTACCACCCGAGATTTGCTGGCCGCTTCACCGGACGTGATTCGGCGGTTTTTGGTGGCGACGTTTGACGGTTGGCGACGTGCGATCGCAGATATCCCCAACACTGCGCACCTGATAGCCACCCGTTACGCAGAGGGAGCCTATGCATCGGCAGCTTATCAAGCCGCCTCGTTAGCCATCGTGGCAGACTATGTACAAAAGGGACTCTCCCCCGCCCAACTTGGCTACATTTCTCCCCAGCGCTGGCAACAGACTGCTCAGCAGTTTCAAACCTACGGGCTGATCAAAAGCCTTCCAGATTTAGAAAAGTCCCTGGCCACCGAATTTAGGAACCCGGCTTCTGGGTTCGGTTAAAGCAGCCCCTTCAGATTTCAGCTAGAAGCCGGGTTGCTCGCAGCCAAAAATCCGCAAAATATTCTCTCCCTCCTGACCGCTTGCCTTTAGGATAAAGTTTGAACTATTGACGGCTAAGGAAAAGCGCATCTGGCATGGATATCAAGCAAGGTTTCGTCGGCACCGTTGGCAACACACCGTTGATTCGGCTGCATAGCTTTAGTGAAGAAACCGGCTGTGAAATCTTAGGCAAGGCAGAATTTTTGAACCCGGGCGGCTCGGTCAAAGATAGAGCCGCGCTGTACATCATCGAAGATGCGGAGAAAAAAGGGCTGCTCAAGCCAGGGGGCACCGTCGTCGAGGGCACCGCTGGCAACACCGGGATTGGCCTCACCCACATCTGCAACGCCAAGGGCTATAAGTGCATGATTGTGATTCCTGAAACCCAATCCAAAGAAAAAATCGACCTGCTGCGTACCCTGGGGGCCGAGGTCAGAACGGTACCCGCCGTGCCCTATCGCAACCCCGAAAACTATGTGAAGGTGTCGGGGCGCTTAGCCGAGGAGCTAGACAACGCTATCTGGGCAAATCAGTTTGATAATCTGGCCAACCGTCAGGCCCACTATGAAACCACCGGCCCTGAAATCTGGGCTCAAACCGACGGCAAAGTGGATGGCTGGGTTGCCGCCACGGGCACCGGGGGCACCTATGCCGGAACCGCAATGTTTCTCAAAGAAAAGAGCACCGATGTGCAGTGTGTGGTAGCCGACCCCATGGGCAGCGGTCTCTACAGCTATGTCAAAACCGGCGAAATCAAAATCGAAGGTAACTCCGTCACCGAAGGCATTGGCAATGGTCGAGTCACCGCGAATATGGCCGGTGCCCCCGCCGATGACGCCATTCAAATTGACGATCATGAGGCGCTGCGGGTGGTCTATCAGCTGCTTTATAAAGACGGTTTGTTTATGGGGGGTTCAGTGGGCATTAACGTCGGGGCGGCCGTAGCCCTGGCAAAGCAGATGGGGCCAGGCCATACGATTGTGACGGTGCTGTGCGATAGCGGTTCGCGCTATCAGTCAAAGCTGTTTAGCCGAGAATGGTTAGCTTCTAAGGGGCTCTGGTCAGATAGTTTATTGCCGGGGTAGGGGTTGGACAGTCTTAAATCGTCTGGTTGGACGGACACGGAGACGCGGGATAGGGTGACGCGGGGATAGGTGACGCGGGGATGGAATCATTGGGAATAGAAACAGTGTGGATGGGCCTTCTGGCTAGCTTTATTGCCGGGATGGGCACCAGTGTCGGGGCGCTGCCAGCGCTGCTGCCGATTGATCTCACTGAGCGCATTCAAGGGATTTTGCTGGGCGTAGGCGGCGGCATTATGCTGGCAGCTACCTCCTTTTCGCTGATTGTGCCCGCGACGGAGGCCGCGATCGCACAGGGGGCCTCCCCTGCCAAGGCAGCCCTGATCATGGTGGGCGGGCTCTTATTGGGGGGCGCACTGCTCTGGTTTGCCCACAATAACTTTCCCCATGAGCATTTCTTTAAGGGCAAAGAAGGGCCAGAGAAACAGACCTTTGCCCAAATCTGGCTGTTTATTATCGCGATTACGCTGCACAACTTCCCAGAGGGGCTGGCAGTCGGCGTGGGTTTTGGCGGTGGAGATACCTCGGCGGGGCTGACCCTCGCCAGCGGCATTGGTTTACAGAATATGCCGGAGGGGCTGGTGGTTGCGATCGCGCTGCGCAACCTGGGTTACTCTGCCGGGTATGCCCTCGGCGTGTCAACATTTACGGGTTTGGTAGAACCCATCGGTGGCCTGATCGGGGCTGGGGTCGTCACCCTGGCCCAATCCTTACTCCCCTGGGGTATGGCCTTTGCGGCCGGGGCGATGCTGTTTGTGATCGTCGATGAAATTATTCCTGAGATTGACAAAAAAGGGTTCGATCAAGAAGGCACCCTGGGTGTGATGGTGGGGTTTGTGACAATGATGTTTTTGGATATTGCATTGGGGTAATCATCACCATGAGCTACGATTTCGATCTGTTTGTGATTGGCGGCGGATCGGGGGGTATTTCAACCGCCCGACGGGCGGCATCCCATGGAGCAAAGGTGGGCATTGCCGAGTTTGATCGGTTGGGGGGGACCTGCGTCAATCGGGGCTGTGTGCCTAAAAAACTCATGGTCTATGCGTCGCATTTTGCAGCCCATGCTGAGGAGGCTGCCGGGTACGGTTGGCAGTTTGCGCCGGGCACATTTGACTGGTCAAAGATGATTACTGCTGTCAATAGCGAGGTGACGCGGCTGAATGGCATCTACAAGCGCATGATCGACAACGCCGAGGTGCAGTTATTTCCGACCCATGCCCGCCTGCTGGATGCCCATACGCTACAGGTGGGTGAACCAAAAGTGACCGCCGATAAGATTTTGATCGCGGTGGGGGGGGAGCCGACCAAGCCGGAGATTCCAGGGATTGAGCATGCGATTACCTCAGATGATATTTTCCATCTGCCGCAGCAGCCCAAGCGGATAGTGATTTTTGGGGGGGGCTACATTGGTTGCGAGTTTGCCTGTGTGCTCAACGGGTTGGGCTCTGAGGTGGTGCAGGTGATCCGCCGCGATCGCATCTTGCGCGGTTTTGACGAAGACATCCGCATGGAGGTGCAAGAGGCCATGATCAAGCATGGCATCCGGATTATGACTGCTGACATCCTTGGCATCGAGAAAACAGCCGCAGGGTTGCAGGTCAAGCTACAAGGTGAGACAACAGAGACCGTTTTAACCGATGTGCTCAGCCTGTCTGCCCTCGGACGCCGCCCTCGACTAGAAAACCTGGGCATCGAAAATACTCAGGTCGAGGTGGTCAATGGCGCGATCGCAACGGACAAATACAGCCGCACCACCGAAGAGAATATCTTTGCCGTTGGGGACTGCACCGATCGGATTAACCTGACCCCAGTGGCAATTCAAGCTGGGCGTGCGTTTGCAGATACGGTTTTTGGCAGCAAGTCTAAAGTCATGAGCTATGACAATGTGCCCTCTGCGGTGTTTACTACCCCAGAGGCAGCCACCGTCGGGTTAACCGAGGCCGAGGCGATTGACCAATATGGCGAAGACAACCTGCATATGTATCGGTCTCGCTTTCGCCCCATGTACTACACACTGCCCAATAAAGACGAAAAAACCTTGATGAAGCTCATTGCTCATCGCGCGACCGACAAAGTGCTGGGGGCTCATATGGTGGGGGATGGTGCAGCTGAGATTATTCAAGGGGTTGCGATCGCAATCAAAATGGGCGCAACCAAGGCTGATTTTGATGCCACCGTGGGGATTCATCCCAGTTCAGCAGAGGAGTTTGTGACGATGCGATGATGGGGGTAGTGGGTAGTGGGGAATGGGTAATGGGTAGTGGGGAATGGGTAGTGGGTAGTGGGAGGCAGTTATGGATAAGGGGGCAAAGATGTCATCCTAGAAAAGACGTAGATTTTTTACGCAAGGTTAATGATGTTACGATCCCGAAAGGTTAAATTAGGGGATTTTACAGAGAGCCTTCTCAGTAGAATTAGGGAATCTTAACTGAGGACTGCTCTACTCACGTTTCATCACAATTTATTATTATGCTGCTACTTTATTTGACTGGGAAACATTAGCCTTGCCAACCATGACTCTGGAATTTCCCTGTGGTGCTCTGGCACTGGGTTCTCCCTTTTATATTGAACGCCCCCCTGTAGAATCTCTTAGCTATCAAAGTATTGAAACACCCGGCAGCCTAACGAGAATCAAAGGTCCTCGCCACATGGGCAAGAGTTCACTCTTGGTCAGACTGCTGGACTATGGCCAAAAGCAAGGATACAAAACAGCGCTGGTTGATTTTCAAACCGCTGAAGATGCCGTTTATTCAGATCTATCTCGCTTTTTGCGCTGGTTTTGCACCGCCGTTGCCCGACAGCTAAAGCTGCCGCCTCGCCTGGCTGAGTTTTGGGATGACGAGACCGGCGCAAAACTCAGCTGCACGATTTATTTTGAAGACTATCTGCTAGAAGCCATTGATACCCCCATAGTGCTGGCCCTGAATGAGGTCAATCGAGTATTTGAGCACCCTGAGATTGCCCGTGACTTTTTACCACTGCTGCGTTTTTGGTACGAACAGGCCAAGCAGGCAAATGCCTTTCAAAAACTGCGGACCCTGGTGGTCCATTCCACTGATATTTACGTCCCTCTTAATATTCATCAATCGCCCTTTAACGTGGGTTTGCCGATCCACCTCAATGCATTTGATCACGAACAGGTGCAAGCCTTAGCCGCTCGATATGACGTATCGCTAAACAACAGCGCCGAGCAGCAAGCCCTGATGGCTTTGGTGGGGGGGCATCCTTACCTGCTCTCCATCGCGTTTTATTATCTGGCCCAGGGTCAGCTGTCGCTCAGTCAGCTGACCCAAACAGCGGCGACCCCCGCGGGGGTTTACAGCAATCATTTACAAGCTTGCCTGGAAACCTTGAAACAACAGCCGTCACTGACGGATGCCCTTAGGCAGGTGGTCTTTTCCCCAGAGCCAGTTGAGCTAGATGCTACATGCGCCCACCAACTGGCAAGTCTAGGGATCGTCACCCTGGAAGGCCATGCCTGCCGCCCAGCCTGTGAACTCTATCGAATATTTTTTACCCACCATGGGTTGTCAACCGCGCCTCAAGACAATCGCTTTCAAGAACTCGAAGCTGAAAATGAACAGCTCAAAGTTTTGGCCCATCTGGATGGGCTCACCCAAATCGCCAATCGCCGCGCCTTTGATCAGCGGCTCAACCTGGAATGGCAAAGGGCGGCGAAGAGTCGAGCCCCCCTGGCCTTAATCATGTTGGACATTGACTGTTTTAAGCTTTACAACGACACCTACGGCCACCTGGCGGGCGATTTTTGCCTGCAGCAGGTGGCCCAGGTGTTGAGAGATCGTGCCCGGCAGTCCTCTGATTTAGCAGCCCGCTACGGCGGCGAAGAGTTTGCCATCATCCTGCCCCAAATGAATTTACATGAGGCCACTCAGTTTGCCTACCAAATTCGTACCGGCATCCTTGACCTCAATATTGCTCACAAAGCCTCGATCGTAGGGTGTAAGCTGATTACTTCCAGCATTGGGGTAGCGAGTATCGTGCCTCAACGCGATCAGCCTTGTTCGACCCTGGTTGCGATCGCAGATGCTGCCCTTTATATCTCCAAACAACAGGGCCGCGATCGAGTCACCGTCAGCAACAAACTCGCCAATGGTCCCTCCTCCAGGCTGGCCCACTAGCTTAAAACGCCTGGCAAAGATGGGCTCGCAGGTCAAACGGGTTGGATTACATTGATATCGCCTGGAAGCTTAGCCCATCCTACGATTTTGCCGTCGGTACAGCGTCTGCGATCGCAGGGCACCCACAAGGGGAGCCCCTACAGATTCCCAAAATCCAAAATCCAAAATCCAAAATCCAAAGTCCAAAACCCTCCCCATCTCCTCCGCCCTTCCCCCTTCGCCATGCCCTTAAAAGCCATCTCCTTCCCCCCCAAAACAGACTCTGCCGACAAACTCCTCGTCATGCTCCACGGCTGGGGAGCCAACGCCCAGGATGTGGCCGGACTGGCTCCCTATCTAGACCTGTCGGGCTATCAAATGTGCTTTCCTGACGCCCCGTTTCCCCATCCCATGGCCCCCGGCGGCCGCATGTGGTACAACTTTCCCACCAACTACGACTTTCAGCGCCCCCATGATTTTGAGCAACAGCCCGATCTGCAAACCAGTCGCCAACAGCTGATCACCTGGCTACAAGGGCTAGAGTCCACCACCAGCATTCCGTTAGAAAGAACTGTCTTAGGTGGCTTTTCCCAAGGCGGCGCGATGACCCTGGATGTGGGACCAAAGCTACCGCTAGCAGGCATGTTAGTCTTAAGCGGCTATAGCCACGCCCCTATTGCAAAACCCGAAACGCCTCGTCCGCTCCTGATGATCCACGGTCGTCAAGATTTGGTCGTGCCCCTACCCCGCGCCCACCAGGCAAAGTCAGAACTCACCCAGCAGGACTGGACCGTAGGCTACCAGGAGTTTGACATGGGCCACGAAATTTCCATAGACGCATTGAAGCAAGTCGGACAATTTTGCAAAGCGTTAGAAATGTCATGATTTTAGGAATGTCATGATTTATTGAGAGAATTTAGCAAAGTTGTAACTTTTTGCGGCAGAGCCCCTGGTTTGCCGTGTCGATGCTTAAACTGTAGGAGTAGCACGTTGTACGTTTAAAGGACGCCTGACCGCAGGCTTAGCTAGCCGTACAGGAGAGAATGCTGAATGGTTTCCCAACCAAAATCTGCACAGAAGTCTGAAAAGCAAATTGATCAAATGACCGCTGAGGACGTTGAGCAACTGGCTAAGCGACTAGAGCAAGATGAATACAGCTCAGCGTTTGAAGGACTACAAGACTGGCATCTGCTGCGATCGCTGGCATTTCAACGGCCCGAAATGGTCGAATCGTACGTGCATTTGTTAGATAACGAAGCCTTTGATGAAGAATGAGCCCAGATCATGAGCCCAGATCATGAGCCCAGATCATGAGCCCAGGTCACGGGTTTTAATTGGGGTGAGCGGCGGCATTGCGGCTTATAAAATATGTGAAGTAGTCTCGACCCTGGCAAAAGCAGGCGTCGAGGTTCGTGTCATTTTGACCGAGCAAGCCCAGGCATTTGTGTCTGCCCTGACGTTTGCAACGCTGGCAAGGCATCCGGCCTATACCGATGCCGCCTTTTGGTCAGCCGCGCAGAGGCGACCCCTTCACATCGAACTGGGGGAATGGGCCAACCTTTTCTTAATTGCGCCGCTGACGGCCAACACCCTGGGCAAGCTGGCCCTGGGCCTGGCCGATAATTTGCTCACCAATACCGTCCTGGCATCAAAATGCCCAATTTTGCTCGCCCCTGCAATGAACACCGACATGTGGCAACAAGCCAGCGTGCAGCGCAACTGGCAGATGCTGTTGTCAGACCCACGCTACCATGCCGTAGGTCCAGCGGCGGGACGATTAGCGTGCGATCGCATCGGCACCGGGCGCATGGCAGAGCCCGCCGCTATTTTGGCTCACCTCACTTCACTACAGCACACCTGTGAACGCGATCTCGCTGGTAAGCATCTGCTGATTAGCACTGGCAGCACCCGAGAGTTTCTCGATTCAGTACGCTTTATCGGCAACCCAGCCACCGGCCGCATGGGCATCGCCCTGGCCCAGGCAGCCCTGCATCGTGGGGCCACAGTCACGCTGGTCCACGGTCCCCTCGAAGCTCAGTTAGCCAACACCCTACCCACGCCCCTCACCGCCATCGCCACCCCCAGTGCTGCCGAGATGCAAACCGCCCTGCTCAGCCAGCTACCCCAGGCAGATTGGGTAATGATGGCGGCCGCCGTCGCAGACGTGCGCCCTGTCCACACCGCCAGCCACAAACTCCCTAAATCAGACCTCCCTGGCCAACTACCGCTGGAGCCCGTCCCTGATATTGTCGCTCAGCTCGCCCAGCGCAAAAAGCCTCACCAGCGCCTGATCGGCTTCGCCGCCCAAACCGGCGAGATTGTCCCCCCCGCCCAACAAAAACTGGTTCGCAAAGGGCTCGATGCCATTGTCGCCAACCCCATCGATCAGCCCAACAGCGGTTTTGGTAGCGATCGCAATAAAGCCATCTTGATCGACCGCGCCGGACGGCAGCAGCCGATCGACCCCACCACCAAACTCCAGCTCGCCCATCAGATTTATGATTTTGTGAAGGCACTGATCTATTGAGAGGGGAAAGGGGGAAGGGGGAAGGGGGATATCGTAAGCAGCATGAATCTTGCACTGGGCAACCGCAACCGCATACCTCTGCCTTCCCCATCCCCCCTATCACCCCCATCTCCCTCTGCACCCCTGCCCCCCTACTGCCCTACTCTCTACCCACCACCGTTCGGCTGAGCGCTCACGTCGAAGCCCACCACCCACTACCCATCCCCCTCCCCTCAGCTTCACAAAAAATCTCTCTCTTCAAAGTTTCTGAGAAATCCTGTCCGTAGGACTACCGAAAGTCTGGGCGGGATTTTTATGATGGGCACAAGCGAGGTCAATATCGCGTAGCGCTTTAAGGTACACAGCGCTTTGGACGGGTGCACACCATATTGCTAGGCGCTTTTCTAGAAAAGCGGTTCAGCAAGCCTGGAGGGCTCAAACAACTGGGCAGCTATACATGATTCCGGTTTCATTGAACCAGTTTCACTGAGCCAGTTTCACAGAACGCGAACTCCCTGCCATCTTCATCAGGTGCAAACCGTGGGCTAACCCATGGTTAGGGTTTATACATCCGCATATTCACCATCTGCATACTTACGAGTTAGCCTGTCCCGTCATGGTAAGTATTACCCCTCGTCTCAACTCAACCCTCAACGCGGCAACGGCAGACTGGATGCCGTCTCACACGATATGGGGTGCACCGCATGTGTCAGTGTCTCACTGGGGCAAGCGACTATTAGATATTACGGGCGCACTGGTTGGCTTAGGCATCGTTGGCCTGATCTTTTTGCCGATTGCGATCGCGATCCAGATCGACAATCCAGGCCCGATTTTTTACAGTCAAACGCGCCATGGCTATCGCGGTCGGACCTTCCGCATTTGGAAGTTTCGCTCAATGGTTGCCAACGCAGACAGAATTAAACATTTGGTCAAAAATGAAGCCAAGGGGTTAATTTTCAAAAACGAAGCCGACCCTCGCATTACCAAAGTTGGGCGTTTTTTACGGCGCACCAGCTTGGATGAGTTGCCCCAGTTTTGGAATGTGCTCACTGGGGACATGAGCCTGGTTGGCACCCGCCCCCCCGTGACCGCTGAGGTTAAACAGTACCAACCCCATCACTGGCAGCGTCTGGCGGTTAAGCCAGGCCTAACCGGCGAGTGGCAAGCCAACGGTCGCTCTACGGTAAACGACTTTGAGCAGATTGTCGAAATGGATTTGCGCTATCAGCAACGCTGGTCCTTGCGCTATGACATTCTGCTGATCTTAAAGACCATTGGGGCTGTCCTCAGGAGCAAAGGGGCCTGCTAACTTTCTCAGCTGGCCACGATGGTAAGCCACAGCGCCGTGAATTGATGGGACAACTTCCCTCGGTGTCTTAAGCGAAGTGGCCAAAATCATTCAAAGTTTTGATGGCTGACGGGAGCGTGTAAAAACGCTTCCGTTTTTCTTATCGATCCTCTAAAGCTGACGGCGTGGGGGCTTCTCTCAGCTCACCCTCCGAATCTGAGGGGTTTGGGGAGTCTGGTGCTGTTTCTGACGGGGTGAGTTCGAGGGGGTCGGTTATGCGATTTTGCGCGGCCTGCCAATTGCTGATGCGCTGCTGGGCATCGCCATAGGCGGCAGTCCCCGAGGGGATTTGCTGTGCGATCGCAATGGCCCCACCTGGATCGCTCAAAGCACTTCTTTCAGCAATATTTAGCAAATCCCAGCTCCAGCGATCGATCTGGCCACTGGCTTCGCTGTAGTTGCTGCCCCGGCGGGGGATCTGGCTGGCAATCGAAATCGCATTCGCTAACCCCCGGCTGCTGCCTGACTCAGCAGCGGTGTAAGCATCCCTCAGCCACTGGGCGGAATTGGTCTGAATTTGCCAATCGCTAATGTCAGCTTGGGCGTCATCATAAAGGGCCCGACCTGAGCCAATCCGTGACGCGGTTGAGATGGCCCCCGCTAAATCTCCGCTAGCAGCCTGACTACGAGCCTGCTCTAGGAGGGGCTGATCTTCGATTTGCTGAATCCGCCGTCGCCAGTTACGAATGCGCGTATTGGCCTGCTCAGAAAGCTTACGCCCGGAGCCGATCTGGTTAGCTTCTTGAATGGCCGCTCGCAGCGCGTCTGGCGTACCCGGGTTAGCCAGCTGATCGGCACGGGTCAAAATGGGCTGATCTTCGATGGTCTCAATGCGCTCACGCCAACGCCGAATTTGCGGAGCCGCATCTTCCCAACGGGGGTTGCCGCGGGGGATTTTTTGGGCCTCAACAATACCCGCGGCTAGGTCAGCAACGTTACCCCCCGCGGCAATTTGACGGGCGCGATCGAGCTGGGCCAGGGCTTGTAGCTCTGAGCGCCACTGGGCCATCAGCGTCTGGGCACGGCCATAGAGGGGCCGATCTCTGCCTAGGCTCTGCAGTCGAGTGATTGCCCCATCAAGGCTCAACGCATCCCCGGCCCAGGCTCGCTGATAGGCATCGATAAAGACCTGAAAATCGGCAATCTCTGAATCGTAGCCCGCGTTACGCGGCACTTCTTTCAAAATCCGCTCTGCCTGGGAGAGCTTTTGCCGCTCTAAAAAGACTTCGGCCAGACGCATCATGTCTTTGATAACGCCTTTTTTCGCCTTCTGCGCATCGGCGTAAAGCACGCTTTCTTCGCTAATAGAGTTGAGCAGCTTGAGCGCTTCTTTATAGCTGTCAATACTGCCCCGCTCTGACGCCTGCTTCGCTTTCCCAATCTTGGCGCTGTCCTCACGGGCCAGGATGATCAACTTAGTCAGCTCGTTGTACTTATCCCGCCGCCAATAGTCATTCCCCACATCCAATAGCCTGACGGTGGCGCTAAAAGCCTCCTGAAATTTTCGCTCTGTCAGTCTCTTTTTAGCTGTTTCATAAATCTCCGAGGCGTCGTTCCAGGTCCGCTGCCATTTGCGAATCCGACTTTCAACCCGGTCAGCTGCCGCCGTCTTAGGGGGAATTTTGCGGGCGGTTGCGATCGCGCTGTCCAATTCACCCGACTGAAACGACCGATCGGCCAGGATCAAAATCTGCTCGGCCCAGCCCTCGATACGGGCGTCAATTTCGCCCCTGAGGGCATGATTTTGAGGCAGATGATCCACCAGATCAATGGCATCTAGCAGAAAATCGACGGTGCCCTGGTCGGCGTAGGACTCTGCACACTGCAAACGCAGCGACGCCGACGCCGTTGGCCAAAAAATCGCCCGGCAGTTGGGCAAATTAGGAATCCGAAACAGGCTGGTGAGGGCAAACGCCATCGAGCCGGTCAACACCGCAATGGTCGAAATCAGCAAAAATTGCCAGCTTTTCATCCACTGCAGGTTGAGCAACCCACGCAGCTCTAGGCCTTTAGGCCTATCAGCGGCCTCTACGCTGGCCCCATTGACATCAGCCACAACGGTCGGACTCTCCTGGGCCAACGGGCGGGAGCGCGTTGACGGTTGCCCCTGGGGCGGTCGAGGGCGGTTGACCTTAGAGGCCGAAAAGCGAGGTTTGACCCGTCCGTTTTCCGGCATTTTTGGGGTTAGTCGAGCCCCAGCAGACGGTCTCGACGGCTGCTGTTTGGGGTGACGATATGGTTTACGTGGAATGCTCATAAATCACCCAGCCGGTTCACAGAATGAAAGATAAGGATATACGCTAACGGATAAAATGGAACAGGTATTCACCCTATCCGTTTGCAAGTCTTGAGTTTAACTGAGGGCAAACATCTCACCTGGCTTGGGCCAAGCCTAAAGTAAAGTTCGACACGTGTACAGTCTATTGGCACATTGGCTGATTGCCAAAATCAGGCCCACGCCTTAATCATTTGAGACTCATCACCCTAACCGTTGTTCCTGCGGCGATCTCGGTAGTGCCAACGGGCAAAATGGCCAACCCGCTGGTGCCCGCCAGGTTGACTAAGTTTCCTGAACTGTGACCCCCGTTGGCCAGCTCAAAGCTATAGCCCTGGCCACTAAGACTGAGTTGTCCCCACAAATAGGTTTCTCGCTGACCACTGGCTTTGAGATCGTTCAGCGTATTGGCTAAGACGGTCACTGGCTGCCAGTTATCTGGCCGTCCCGATAGCTTGTATAAGGCTGGTTTTACAAATCGCCAAAAGCTCACCAGCGCCGAGACCGGATTGCCCGGCAATCCAAAATAGAGTCGCCGCCCCCCAGACTGTGAGGTCAAACTCCCAGGCAGCGTCGCCACGGTTAGGGGCTTGCCCGGTTTAACCGCCACCGAGCGAATGTGTAACTCGGCCCCCAAATCGGTCAATATTCGGTCTACATAGTCATAGTCACCGACAGAGACCCCCCCGGAGGAAATCACCATATCGGCTTGCTCGCAGGCGGTGGTGATTGCCTGCCGAAGTGCCTCCGGATCGTCCGGGACAATGCCCAAGGGCACCGGGTCTGCCCCCGCTTGGGTAAGGAGAGCTGCGATCGCAACCTGATTAGAATCCACAATCTGCCCCGGCTGCAGCGGCTGGTCCGGCGTCACCAGCTCATCCCCCGTTGAGAAAATCGCCACCCGTGGCCGACGATAGACCTGCACCTGGGTACATTGAGCCGCCGCCAGGGCAGCCATCTCAGGCCCGCCCACCAGCGTGCCCGGTGTGAGTAGCGCCTCCCCCGCCTGGTAAAAACTACCCCGGTGCCGCACAAACGCCTGGGGGTTGGGGGGCATGAGAATCTCCACCTGATCACCGACCCGTTCCGTATCTTCTTGAATCACAATCGTATCAGCCCCCTCGGGCACCATGCTGCCCGTAAAGATGCGGGCCGCTTGTCCGGTGGTGAGTGCTTGCTGAGGCCGCTTGCCCGCTGGGATTTCCTCAACCACGGCCAAAGAGACAGGAGCCTGCTGCACATCCTCATAGCGCACCGCATAGCCATCCATTGCTGAGTTATCCCAATGGGGAAAGTCGAGCTGGCTGGTGACGGTCGCGGCCAAGATACGACCATAGGCAGCGGCCAGATCCACCGTTTCTTGATCAATGCGGCTATCGAGCGGCGTGACCAGATTGAGAATGAGCTGTTCTGCCTCGGCGGCGGGGAGCATGGGGTGGGGCATGGGAGGGGAAGGGGGAAAGGGGAAGGGGAAAGGCGAAAGGGAAGGGTGGAGGAGATAGGGAGGGTGGGGGAGATGGGGGCAGGGGAAGCATCGTAGGATGGGCTAAGCTTCCAGCCCATATCAGCGTAAGCCAACTCATTCAACCTGCGAGCCCATCTTTGCCAGTTCGTCCATCATTAAATAGAAAACACAGGACGGTTTCCGGTTGCCGTTATATAGGATAAAGAAAAATTACCTCATTTAGCCCCATGCAAACCGATTCATTGGCTGACACATTACGCCAGCGACGTCAGCGTTTGGCCAATCTATTCGAAAACCCAGTTGTGCTTTGGTCCGGAAAACCCAGTGCCCGAAATTTTCCAGCTAACGTCTATCCCTTTCGAGCCAATAGCCATTTTCTCTACTTCGCTGGGATACCCTTGATGAATGCGGCTATTCGCCTGGAGGCAGGCAAGCTCACCCTGTTTATGGACGAGGCAACCCCTGCCCAGGCCCTCTGGCACGGCCCCAGCCCCAGCCGCCAAGAAATCGCCCAAGACATCGGGGCCGATGCAGCACTGCCCCTATCGGAGCTGCTTCACCATACGACAGCCGCCGCCACGCTTCGGGTTCAAGATGCCACCACCGCTGAGCAGCAACGACAGCTTTTGGGCCGCCAATCCAACGGGGACCAAGATCTGGCCCTGGCAAAAGCGCTGGTGCAATTGAGAATGATCCACGATCAGGGTGCGATCGCAGCCATCCGCCAGGCCGCTGCCGTCTCAGTCCAGGCACACCAAGCAGGCATGGTCGCCACCCCCATCGCTAAAGCCGAGGCCGAGGTAAGAGCCGCCATGGAGCAGGTGATTTTAGCCCACGGCCTGACCTGCGCCTACAACAGCATCGTCACCGTCCACGGCGAGGTGCTACACAACGAGCACTATCACCATGCTTTGAATGCCGGAGCTTTGCTGCTAGCTGACGTCGGTGCCGAAACCGCTACCGGCTGGGCCTCAGATATCACTCGCACCTGGCCAGTGTCAGGCAAATTTTCGCCCCCGCAGCGCGATCTCTACGATGTGGTGCTGGCCGCCCACGATGCCTGCATCGAAAAAGCTAAACCCGGTGTGGAATATCGAGACCTGCACCTGCTTGCCTGCCGCATTTTAGCCGAGGGCCTGGTAGATCTCGGTATTCTCCAAGGTCAGCCTGATGATTTAGTCGATCAAGACGCCCACGCCCTCTTCTTTCCCCACGGCGTTGGTCACCTGCTGGGTCTAGATGTCCACGATATGGAAGATCTGGGCGATCTGGCTGGCTATGCCGAAGGTCGCCAGCGCAGCGAACGCTTTGGCCTGGGTTTTCTCCGTTTAGACAGACCGCTGCAACCCGGCATGGCCGTCACCATCGAACCCGGCTTTTACCAGGTACCCGGCATTCTCAACGAGTCCCAGCGCCGCGAACAATATTGCGACTGCGTGAATTGGGACCGTCTAGAGCAGTTTGACGACGTGCGCGGCATCCGCATTGAGGACGATGTATTGATCACTGAGAATGGCTGTGAGGTGATTACGAAGGCGTTGCCGACCAGCGCTGAAGCGATTGAGTCACTGTTAAAAAGATAGGGAAGGTGAAGAAGAAAAGACACCTTTTATGATGAACATCAATGTCCACGTAAATGCCCACGCATACATTTTCTCCAAGATATGATTTGGCTGGTGCAGAGGACTTTTTCATCGAAGTTAAAGCTCTCGACACAATCCACCCTAGGAACCGCTCCCCTGCTACCCCTCCCCACAATGTCCCTTCGCCTTTCCCTCCTCTTCTCCCTCCTGGTCCTCGCCACCCCGGCTTGCACAAACAGGCCCCCAAAGCTGCCTACCGACCTCGATCCGCTCGGGAAACAGTGCTATCAAGAAATCCTCAAAATCATGGGTGAAGGGAGTCCCCAGCTAGAACCACCCACCCCCTTAGAAGACGGCACCTATCTGATCCAATGGCAGTTCTCAGAGACCGCCTTTGGATCGTGCCAGGTAGACGGCAGCGGCGCGCTGATGATGCTCACCCGCAGTACGCCCCCCGCCCCTGCTCCCCCGGTCCCTACTTCCCCAGAGACACCGGCACCCAGGCCGACCCAGACCGGAGCACCAGCCCAAACGGAGGCAGCTGTGCCCTTTTCTCCTGACTTAAGAAAACATCTGAATCCTGAAAAGAATCATTCAACTATCCCCATTCTTTCCCCATTGAGCGATACCCTTCAGACATAGATACTCAAGTGTAGACACTCAAGCCTACTTAATCCCAGGGCTGCATCCCCTGCTGTTCCCATGACAGACTACCTAAAACTCAAATCCATCATCGAGCAAGACCTCGAAGACTCCGAAACCCATAAAGAAGTCTTACTAGACAAAGCGTTTCGGTCTTGCACCCACCTTTATGATCACCCCACCGATAAAGTTTGCCTCTTTTTCCACGGATTTACAGCCGGGCCTTACCAATTTGAGCCCCTGGGGCAAACCCTCTATCGAGCCGGCTATAACGTACTGGTCCCCCGACTGCCGGGCCATGGCATTGCTGGCGATTGGACTCCTCGCAACCCCCCTCCCCTCACCAACGACCCCCACGTCTATCTCAAGTTTGCGCTGCACTGGCTAGAGGTTGCCCAAAAAATGGGAAATCAGGTGGTGGTGGGAGGGCTCTCAGGCGGGGCCACCCTGGCCGCCTGGCTAGCCCTCGAAAAAGCCGATGTGATCAACCGAACCCTGCTCTTTGCCCCCTACTTTAGTGCCAGCAATAAAGTCATTGACCTTTTTGTCGAGCACATCGACACCTATTTTCAATGGGAAAATCTGCTGGGGCCAGCCTACCCTGGCTTTGAGATCGCCGCCCTCCGGGCCATTTTACGCATTGCCGATTATAACTTTAAGCGCATCAAAAAAGGCCCTGTGGCCCCATTTTTCATCATCTCCAGCGAAAGCGATCGGGCCGTTGATAACTTTGACCATCAACACTTTTTTGAACGTGGTCTCAAACACCAGCCCAAATGCTGGTATCACCGCTTTGACCGGGTACTCGACATCCCCCATACGATGATGACCGAGGCCGAGGGTAACCGGTATATCAACCTGCTCAATGTCATGGCCAAAGCTTATATAGAGAGCAACCTCACCTGGGCAGAGGTCGAAGAAATCGCCTACCGCATGACCAAAGGCCGCACGTTCAATGCCGTTGTGGCAGAGCTGGGCTGGGAAGATCGGGTTTCACCAGATATGCCTGCTATGATTACCCTTGTCGATAAATGGTCGATTGCGGTGAAGCGCCAGATGGGCTTACAGCGAGGGCGTCGAGGGCGTCGGCTTAAATATGACCGATAATGCCATCCATTGCCTTTGAAATTCTGTTGATTTTTGTGTTGGTCATCGCCAATGGCGTATTCGCTGGCTCAGAGATGGCGATTGTCTCCTCCCGTCGAGTACGCCTGGAGCAAGCTGCAAAAGACGGCAAGCGCGAAGCTTTGACGGCCCTAAAGCTGTTGAACAAACCCAACAGCTTTTTATCCACGGTACAAATTGGCATTACCCTGATCGGCATTTTGAGCGGCGCGGTGGGCGGTGCTACCCTGGCAGCCCGATTTGCCAAGGTTTTGGCCTCGGTGCCCCAACTGCAGCCCTACAGCGAACTGCTGAGCATCATTGTCATTGTTGGCGCGATCACTTATCTTTCGTTAGTGATTGGTGAGTTGGTCCCCAAGCGTATTGCCCTGAGCAACCCAGAGGGCCTGGCCTACCGCGCCGCTGGCCCCATGACTCTACTAGCCAGACTCACGGCCCCACTGGTCAAGCTGCTCAGCCTTTCGACCGAAGCCACCTTAAAGCTTCTAAATATCCGACCTGCCGAAGATATTCCGGTGACCGAAGAAGAAATTAAGGTGCTATTACAGCAGGGGGCCCAGGCTGGTCTATTTGAGGTGGCGGAGCAAGAGATTGTATCGCGGGTGTTTAGACTCGCCGACCGCCCCATCAAATCAATGATGACCCCCCGGGTCGAAATCGTCTGGCTCGATATTGAAGATAGCACCGAGGAGCATCGGCGCGATATTTTAGACAGCCCCTACTCCCGGTTTCCGGTCGGACGGGAGAGCATTGATGATTGTCTGGGGGTGGTGAGTATTAAGGACATTTGGGCAGCCCAACAGTCCGGCATCGATTTTGAGCCAGCCTCCCTGTTACAGACCCCGCTGTTTGTCCTCGAAAATACCCCCGCCCTCGAGGTTTTAGAACAACTTCGAGAATCTGGGCAGTCGCTTGCCATGGTCGCCGATGAGTATGGCGGCATCGCTGGGCTCGTGACCCTTAGCGATCTGCTAGAAGCCATTGTGGGAACGCTTCACGATGTCCATTACGATGTAGAGCCCCCCATCGTGCAGCGAGAAGACGGCTCATTTTTACTCGATGGTTTACTCTCCCTGGACGAGCTTAAGGAAGTCCTTAAGCTAGAAAGGCTCCCCCTCGAAGAAGAAGACTTCCACAGTCTGGGCGGCTTTGTGCTGACCTACCTGGGCCATATTCCCCAGGAAGGTGAACATTTTGAAGCAAGTGGATTTCGCTTTGAGGTCGTCGATATGGACGGAGCGCGGATCGATAAGGTCCTGGTGTCTCTTACCAAAATTACCGAGCCGATTGAGCCACAGGATGCCAGCTAATATCTTGTGCTTTGCCGTGTGCTCCGACTTCAGACAGCCTTGTAGAGAGTATGGCTCAGATAACACGGCTCAGGATGTAAACCTAGCCAGGATGTTCTAACGGGAAAACTGTCTCAAACGCTTCCATGATTGGGGGTGTAAATTATGTTGGATACCCAGAGGCTTTCCCTATTTGATTTCCGATTAGGAAGATGTGTTCAAGATAGAGGCGTTGCCAAAGATGCTTGGGTTCTGACAATATCCAAAACATGGTTGCGTAGTTTGAAGAAATCCTGGGTTTCTTTGGTGTGCAAGGTTCGTGGCCCTGGCATATGGTCGGCTACTTGAATGGTTTCAAGAATGCAAGCTGGCCGCACTGAAAAAATGACAATGCGGTCTGCCAAAAAGACGGCTTCATCCACATCGTGGGTGACAAAGATAACCGTTTTTTGCTCAGTCTGGCAGATATTGAGCAGTTGCAGTTGCAAAAAATCTCGCGTTTGGGCATCCAAGGCTCCAAAGGGTTCATCCATGAGCAGCACGTCGGGGTCGGCGGCTAATGTGCGAGCCAGGGCAACCCGCTGCCGCATGCCGCCAGAGATCCGATTGATGTAGTATTTGCCAAACTCTGACAGTCCCACCAGGTCCAGATAAACTTGAGCTCGCTTTTGCTTCTCAGCGACGGAGAGATCGCGGCGATAGCGCATGCCAAACAGGATATTGTCAAACACCGTCAGCCAGGGAAACGACGAATAGGACTGAAACATCATGCCCTTACGCCGATCAGGCTTTTTGACGACCTCTCCTCCGAGTAAAATCTGCCCGGTGGTTGGGTGCTCAAGGCCACCAACCATACGCATTAGGGTGGTCTTGCCGCACCCCGATGGCCCCAGGAATACGACAAATTCTCCCGCTGACACGGTTAGCGAGACATCATCAATGACTTGGGTGGTGCGTTTGCCCCGAGTGCCGAATGACTTGTGGATGTGATCGAAGATTAGAAAGGTCATCGCAAGTATCGAAAATACGCCCGATGGGCCAAGCGAAAGAGCTGATCGCTCACCAGACCAATGATGCCAACGGTGAGAATCCCGGCCATGACTTCGGGGGTTTTGACAAAGCGGCGCATTGACCAGATCACATGGCCGATGCCTGAGTTTGAGGCGACAATCTCGGCAATGATCAGATAGGTCCAACACCAGCCCAGGGTAATGCGCAGATTGTCGACCAGGTTGGGCAGCATCGACTGAAAGATAATGTCTCTAACGATTTCAAAGGGTTTGGCCCCCAGGGTAAAGCCAATTTCAACGTATTCTCGGGGGACGCTCTTGGCGTCATCGGCCACCATCAACACCAGTTGGAAAAACGTTCCCATCCACAGCACCGCAATTTTAGAGGCCTCGCCAACGCCTAGCCAAATGATCAGCAATGGTACCAGGGCTGGGACGGGTAGATAGCGGATAAAGTCGATAATGGGTTCTGAGACAGCGGCCACGACTCGATAGGTGCTGATCCAAACGCCGAGGGGGACGGCAATAATCACCGAGAGCAGAAATGCAGCCCAGACTCGGCCTATGCTGATCCAGATATCAGTTAAAAAGCCTTTATCACTCAACATCTCGCCCAGGGCCGCGACAACATCCCAGGGGAGTGGCAAAAACTGGCGGGGTAACAGTTCTAACTGGGCGATCAGCTGCCAGATTAGTAGGAATCCGAAGCCAGACAGGAGCGATACAATCCACTCGTGCTGGCTTCGATGCTCGCCGCGAAAGGTGAACAAGGCTTTAGTGTCTATCATTTGCCTGGGAGACTACAGGTAAGAGAGGTTATCCACATACCGAAGGCCCTCATCCCCCGGCCCCTTCTCCCAAATCTGGGAGAAGGGGAGAAAACCCTGCTGACTTTACCGGGTTTGTCCGTCAAATAACCCTTCTAATAGAGACGCATCAACGTGGTTGTCATAGCTGAGATCACCGTCTTGCAAATCGAGTTGCAGGTTGATCTCATTGAGATCGTTAAAGATCTGGGCGAGTTTACCCGGTGTCTCAGCGGTGCCCATAAACGCTAAGGTGTCTTCGTAGGAGGTATACTCTACGCCGCCTAAATCTGCAGCCATTTCTTCAGGGGTGACGTCATACTCTGGGGCGGCGGCTTCTAAAAACGCATCAGGGTCCGTATTGTAAAGATCAACGGCGCGGTAAACCCCCCGTAAAAATTTCTGATACTTCTCGGGATTATCGGCTAAGTCTTCTGACTGGACGATAATAATGTCGGTAATCAACCCGTTAAAATCGGCAGACGATAATAAAATCTTGGAACCAGATTTGGCGGTGTTTTCGACAATGCTGCTCATCATCGGTTCCCAAGTGGCAACGGCGGCCACATCGGCATCTTCAAACACGGCGCTCGAGTCGTCAGTGTTAATCAGCCGAATCTCAACATCTTCAATGCCATAGCCTGCTTTATTGAGGGCAAATTGGGTCATGACGGTGCCGGGATGGTTAATCTCGCCAGCAAATACCTTGCCGACCAAATCTTCGACTGAGTTAATATCAGGGCCAGCCACCACGCCGTCAGCCCCGACTGAGACATCGATGGTACCAATCACGGTACTTTTGCTGTCTGAGGTGAGCGGGCGCGACATGTGTTCGCCGATGGTGCGCATGGTGCATTCTAAATCGCCGCGTTCCATGGCGGGCAATACGTTTGCGCGATCGTTGTCAAAGGAGGTGGTAACGGTCAAACCTTCTTCGTCAAAGTAACCCAGCTTTGCAGCGACGTGTACGGGGGCAAAGCCAAACCAAAAGGGAAAGACGCAGCGAATCGTGTCGGTGTCTCCGGTCTGGGCTGTGGTCTCAGCGGGGGCCTCGGCTTGGGTGTCAGAGGGTGCAGACCCCCCACAGGCTGCGATCGCACTACTCAGCAGGGTGGCTGCGATCGCACCTGACAAGTATCGCATCAGCCGAGGTGGCTGGGCAGAAAAGAGGAATCTCATAATAAATCTTGAAAAAACAGATCTAGGCTAGAGAAACGCCTAAACTCAAGAGATTATAAGCATTTGAGATTCGAGGCAATGTTACAGAGGATACGCCTCACCAATCACCGAACTGACCGGGCGGTCGGCAAAACAATCATAAACTCGACACCCTGCCCAGGGGTAGAGTAGCAGTTAAGCTGGCCGCGATGTTTGTCGACCACGATTTGATGGCTGATGGCCAGTCCCATGCCAGTCCCCTGGCCCACGGGTTTAGTCGTGAAAAACGGGTCGAAAATCTTCTGTTGGGCAGGCTTGGGGATGCCATTGCCATTGTCAGCAATGGTAATGGTGACGTATTCGGGATATACCTCGGTGGTCAGGGTAATGACACCTGGGGTCTGGGACTGGGCCTCGATCGCTTCGATGGCATTGGTGATGATATTGAGAAATACCTGATTTAGCGCCCCGGCATAGCACTTGATTTTGGGGAGGGTGCCATAGCGTTTTTGGATATCAATCTCGGGACGTTTGGGGGTTGCCTTGAGCTGGTGAGCCAGCATCATCAGCGTACTGTCCAGCCCCTCATGGATATCTACCTGTTTGAACTCTTTCTCATCGTAACGGGAGAAGTTTCTCAGGGATTTAACAATATCTCGAATGCGTTCTGTGCCATTGCGCATGGAGCTAATTAACCGGGGAAAATCTTCCTTGAGAAAATCAACATCCAGCTCATCTAGCTCGTCTTGGATCTCGGAGGGGAGTTGGGGGCAGTGTTGTTGGTAGTAATTTAGAGCCTGGAGCAGGTCATGGATATAATTATTAGCATGGCTTAGATTACAGTGAATAAAGCTGACTGGGTTGTTGATTTCATGGGCCATGCCAGCGACCAGATGCCCCAGACTGGCCATTTTCTCTCCCTGTAGTAGCTTGGTCTGAGCCTGTTTGAGCTGGACGATCGCTGTCCTGAGCTGTTCTGCTTGCCTGCGAGCGGTTAGTTCTGATTTTTGGAGAGCCGTTTCGGCGGCTTTGCGAGTGGTAACGTCTCTGACCATCACCGTCAAAAATGCGTCTGCGCCTGAGCCAGAGGCGGTCGCTGTGATCTCAATGGGAAACCATCGCCCCTGGCGATGGCAACCAATGGCTTCTTGGGCTTTGCCGGTATCACAGCCTTTTTCTAATAGGCGATGGAGGGGCGCAAGGGGGATATCCTGGCGCGGCTTCAGGTCGATTCCTATCAGGGTCGTGAGGGGCTGACCAATGACCTGCAGCCAGGCGTAGCCAAATATTTTCTCGATGGCTGGATTAGCACTTTGCACGACCAGGGTGTCTGGGTGGAGGGTGATAATGCCATCAACGGCGGTGGTGACAATGGCATCAGTTTTAACGATGGCGTGCTCCAGGGCGTGAATCACCTGGTTATACCAGTTGCTAATTTGACCGATCTCAGTGTAAGAACTGACAATGGCTTGGCGTTGTAAATCACCGGTCTTAGCATGGGTTTTCATCGTCGTATAGAGATCTTGAAACTCGCTGTGAGCGCCATGTTCAGAGGCGTTTAAGCCAATGTATTCTTGCTTGCGCGTGACCCGTAACGAGATCAAACGGTTTAAGAGATAAAAGAGGGTCAGTGACACGGTAAAGGTCCAAAGACCGCAGGCAACAATTCCAGAGACCTGGGCTTTGAGTTGAGCGAGGCGGCTCAGCCCGGTGCCCAGACGTTCGAGATCGCCAAATAAGGCAACCGCAACGGTGCCCCATATGCCCGCCCCTAAATGCACTGGAATTGCCCCCACGGCATCGTCCAGATGCCAGCGGTTAAGGGCTGCATCACCTGCCATCATTGCCAGTCCGCCCCCAGCACCAATCACGAGTGCGCTCAGGGAAGACACCGCATGACAATTAGCGGTAATGGCGACTAAACCAGCCAGGGCTCCACCCATGACCAAATCGACAGAGACTTGGTTGTGACGCAGTTGCCCCCAGAGCAAGGGCACGGTTAACCCTGCTGACCCGGCAAATAGCGTGTTGATTAAGATGCCAGGCACGAGTTCATTAAAGGACAGGGTGCTGCCCCCGTTAAACCCAAACCAGCCAAACCACAGTAGCAACGTCCCTAACAATGCTAGGGGAATATCGGAGCTGGCGGCTTTTTGGTGCGATCGCTTTTTAGAAAATCGCCCGGTGCGTGGGCCAATTACCAGTATTGCCGCCAGGGCTGCCCATCCACCCAGGCTATGGACCACCGTTGACCCGGCAAAATCAACAAAGCCCCCTTGGCCTAACCATCCCTCAGTGGTCGAATGATTGAGCCCATTCCAGGCCCAATGACCAAATACAGGATACAGTAGCCCAGAAATCAGAATTGCAACCAAGAGGTAGCCTTTGAAGGTCATTCTCTCGGCAACTGCCCCCGATAGAATGGTGACAGCGGTGCTGCAAAACATCGCCTGAAACAGAAAAAAGATCACAGGCCACTGATTGTCTGCCCGGCCTAATTCTGGGAAGAACTGGTCGTACCCTAACCATCCCTGGGTTGAGGCCCCAAACATGAGCCCGTAGCCCAGGGCCCAGAAAACAATCACCGATAACCCCAGATCGGCGATATTTTTAAGGGCCACGTTAACATTGTTTTTGCGTCGGGTAAGCCCAGCTTCTAAACACAAGAAACCGGCTTGCATAATTAGGACAAGCTTGGCACTCAAAATAACCCAAAGGAGATCTAGGGAAGGAGCCATGGGAGGAAGGTATTTAGAAAAAGACATTGATTTCGACCTCATGATGCCCGGTCAATATCTGACTTTCCCAAAGCTAGGCAAAATCAGGGGCAATTTAGCCCGAAAACCGCCCCTGGATGCCCGCAATTCTGACGAGAGATTGGCAAAATGGGCGGCTATTTTTCAAGATCTCTTAACATAGCCTGGCGGTTGGAAACCGACCCTACAGATACAAAATCGGCCTGCGCCGATTGGGACAACCCTTGGCATAACGGGTCCACACCGGTGGACTAAAGCCCAAGGGGCATGGCTATAGCCTTCGGCATGGCTGCGCTAACGCTAGTGTATTTAGAGGCGCGACTTCCAGTCGCTAGCCGATACAACGTAAAACGTAGGTTTCAGAACTTTTGTCAGTCAATCAGCGGGGGGCGTTAGAGGTCTTCCACTCATTTACTCAATCACAAAATACTTTGCTGACAGCATCTGTATTAGGGCTGAGTATCTTGAGACTATCTGCGCGTAGATACCCACATTGCACATAAGGGTAATATCCCTTGTGTGCAACAGTAGATCGAAACCCTTACTCAGTAGGATTTACCATGAGATTAAACGGTAAAGTCAGTCTAATTACGGGCGCAGGTTCAGGCATTGGGCGGGCCACTGCCCTATGTTTTGCCCAAGCAGGGGCCACCGTGGTTGCCGTTGATCTCAATGGGGCATCGGTACAAGCTACGCAGCAAATGATTGTAGAAGCTGGGGGCGTCTGCCATAGCCTGACCGTCGATGTCAGCCGAGAACAACAGGTTAAGGATGCGATCGCAACCACCGTCGCCCAATTCGGTCAGCTCGACATCCTCCACAACAATGCCGGCATCTCTATCCTCAAACCGATCACCGAGACCACCGAAGCCGACCTGGACAAACTCTTGGGGATTAACCTCAAAGGCGTCTTTTTTGGCTGCAAGCATGCCATCCCACCCATGCTTAGCCAGGGCGGCGGCGTAATTATCAACACCGCCTCAGAGCTTGCCATTATTGGACAATCTTTATACAGCGCCTACTGTGCCACCAAGGGCGGCGTGCTTGCCCTCACCCGAGCCCTCAGCGCCGAATGGGCCGCCCAAAATATCCGAGTCAACGCCATTTGCCCGGGCCCCGTCGATACCCCCATGATCCACGCCGAATTTGAGGTGGGTGACGACCCCCAGGCCGAAGAAAAATCTCTCATCGCTACGATCCCCGCTGGGCGATTAGGCAAACCCGACGACATCGCCCGCGTTGCTTTATTCCTGGCCACCCAAGACGCCGCCCTGGTTAACGGCGCAGCTATCGTGGCAGATGGCGGAAGAACAATTGTTTAGGGGATAGGTTCTAGGCTTTAGGGGCGTTCAGTTTAAGCCGGGAAATCCAGGCGGTGTAAGCATCCAGGAGTCAGGAGTCAGGAGCAGGAGGGGACTGGATTCTGACTTCTGACTCCTGACTCCTATCCTTGGGAAATTTCCCGCTTTAAGTTGATAGCCGTTTTAGGTTTTAATTCCCACTACCCACCACCCACTCCCCATTACCCACCACCCACTCCCTCCACTACCATAGACTTAGCTCATCGATTGAGGCAGGTACGCCCATGAACTTCGAATGGTCTAAAGTGTCGGATTTTAGCTACCTCCATACCTCGGTAGAGACGCTCAATCATTATCTAACGGCAGCCCAGACGGTTTTGGGCTGGGCAACTTATCATCCCTATTGGGCGGTCGCGATCGCAATCCTCGCCCTCACTCTGTTGCAAGCCTTACTCAGCCTTACCAGCACCCTGGTCAAGCAAACCTTGGTATGGCTGCTTAAAGCCCCGTTTAGGCTGGTTAGCTGGCTAGCCATTCAAGGGTTTCGCTCAACCCAGCAGGCCATCGCCCCGGTCGCCACCGCTGACGATCAGGTGGCCCATATTTTGCAAAAGCTTGAAACCCTGCGACAGGAGCAAGACACCCTGCTGAATGAGCTCAAAACGCTACTTGCTGAAAATGGGACTACCCCGATGGTGCTGCAGCGGATGAGTCAGCAAAAGCTCTAACCGCCATAGGTTTGCCTGGGCAATGGCTGGACAGTAATAGCTGATCAGTTGCTGCTGTTGTTTGCTGGGGGCGAGGCGGTCGAGATCATGGCTTGAGATCGCGCCTGCGATCACCTTCGCAGCCCCCGACGGAATCCCGGCATTCATCAGCTTGCGCCAGTAGATATTGCGCAGCTGATTGACAGTGCAGCAAGCAACGGACATTTCAGTACTCCTTTCAGAAACACAGTAGCATTTGCTACATGGTTTTATTTCAGAGCTATCTCCGCTGTTTTCGTGCCCCAGTGGACAGAACCTTAACTGTCTAGGCTGGGTTATCTAAACCCGTGCCAGGGTCACCATCTCAGGCTGGTCTTGATATTTACCATTACGGGTTTCGTAACTCACCTGACAGGGCTCACCTTCTAAAAACAGCAGCTGCACCACCCCTTCATTGGCATAGATGCGGCAGTCTGCACTCGACGAGTTAGAAAACTCCAGTGTCAAATATCCGCGCCAGCCCGCCTCTGCCGGGGTCAAGTTGGCAATAATGCCGCAGCGAGCATAGGTACTCTTGCCAATGCAAATTGTGGTGATGTTGTCAGGGATGGCCAACCGCTCTAGCGCCACCCCCAGCCCGTAGGAATGGGCTGGCAAAATAAAATAGCTGCCGTTTTCGTCTTCCCGTAGCTGGGTGGGCTCCAGGTTCTCAGGGTTAAAATGCTTAGGGTCAATTACCGTCCCTGGAATGTGACGAAAAATCCGAAACTCGCTGGGCGACAGCCGAATGTCATACCCATAGGATGACAACCCATAGCTGATAACCGGCATCTCTAGGGGACTGTGGGGGGGCTGTACCCGTCGTACTAAAGCCGGCTCAAAGGGCAAAATCATGCCCTGCGCAGCCATCGTCTGAATCCAAGTATCGTTTTTAATCATGGCAAAAATTTGGGGTAAGACATCTAAGGCAAAAAATTACGGCGATATTCAGTCACCTGATCAGCGATGGACAGAATGGCATAGGGCATGTGAGGCCCGGTGAGAATCATATCGATTTGAGGCGGACGCGCCTCCAGGAACTCTAAAACATCCGCTTCGCTCAGTAGTCCATATTCAATCGCCAAACTCAACTCATCCAGGACGACCAAACTATATTGACCCTGCTCAACCACGACGCGCGTATGCTCCCAAAGCTGCCGTAGCGCTGCCTGAGCCTCATCATCTGTGGTCGTCTCGGTAATGCACCCAGCGTAGCCACACCTGAGCCAGTCTAGATTTTGGCCCATCTGCATAGGATGATCGGGGCCTTGGTTAATGCCGCCCTTTAAAAACTGCACTAACAGCACCGAACGCCCCTGCTCAGCTGCCCGCAGCGCCTGTACCATCACATTGGTAAAAAAGCTCCGATGCACACAGGTAAACACCTGCAGCGTACCCGAAATAGCATGGAGCAAGGGATGCCGGATCACCTTGGCAGATCCCTGGGCAGAACTAACAGCCCTAAGCTGAGAAACCATAGTCGACTCTTTTTTAAGACGCCCTAAATATAGCGTACTAACCCGAGACATTAACGAATCTAAACACTAGATATCCTTAAGAAAATCTCATTAAGATTCATTTGTACTATAGGGTTGTAGGTACTATATCAAAAGGTCGCCACAATTGCTCGTTAGCCCGCTAGCGGGCTTTGCCGCGCTGGCTTAGTCAACCGCCTGGATGGCAAGAACATATTTTGTAGAATGCGATCGCGCACTTCACGGCTGACATAGCAATCACTATTGACGCACTCAAGCAACAGCTTATTGGCTTCATAATACTGATGTAGACGGGTTAACTCGTCTGCAGAAAAACGCCAGTCATGACCAAGGTTTCTGTGCCGGACCATAACCTGTATGAGTTCATCAATCCATACATGCCCTTTAGATTGCCACCAATCGTGCAACCCTTCTTCTGGTTTGGGTAGTTGGCTTTGTATTCCACTCAAGTCAGCTTTAAAGGGGGACTCTCTCAGCTCAGCCATACAGTCACGCAGCGCACTGTCAATCACCCCATGGCTCTCTTGGACCTGGGCAAGGGCTGCCCTAAATCCTTTGACTGATAAGACAGCATTGGTCAGTTCAAGATCATGTCTGAGTTCAAGGGAAGTGTGCAGCGCCAGCGAGAGCTGAGCATCTAGCATGAGATCAAAACTGTCTTCGTGATTGATGCCCTGATGACCAGGGCCTAGGACCGCCAAATCAAAATAAAACCCTCTTACTCGAGAGTCCTTAAAAGAGAGTTGAGACTGCTCACTAACCGATAGGGCTTTCTGACAAACCCAGGTGAGAAAGCGTTGGATATTAGCCTCTTCTATCAAAAGACTATCAATTTTAGATTTCATCAAAGTCAACAAATAGTCTGCGTTTGGCAGCATGCCCACCACCAGCAAAAACACTTCTCGCCAGCGCTTCTCAGTAATGTGAGAAACCAGGACAAGCAAACGTTCCTGTTGCGATCTTGGATCCGAACTGGTTGCGATTTGTCGACTCGCAAAAAATTCGTGGAAAGTCAGATGGGAAAAGGAGTAAATGCCCCTAGCCCGCTCCACAATCAGACCGTGCTGAGATTCAATAGATTTCAAGATTGCCTGGCAGTCGGGATCTAAATCCTGAGTGTTAATCAGGCTCTCGGGTAGATTCCGAATGTAGTTCCTGATTTCGCCCTCAATGTATCGCCGCTTAAAGAAATAGTCATTGTGCTCAAAAGTAGCAAAGGCGATATTGCTAAGCAAATCCTCTTTGCGCTGCCGTGACATTTTTTGATAAGCCTGGGCCCGCTCAATGTTTCGCCCCGCATCCCATTTCTTAAGCAAAACATCTAATCCCTCTTGATAGAGTTCTGATCGATTAGACGGAAAATCACCCGAATCCTCAAACACCAGGCACAGGAGTGTTAACAGGAGTGGGTTAGTCGCTAACTCCCGGAATCGTCGATTACTCTCCAGGTGTGAGACAATCCTCTCTGCTTTTAGGGAATCTTTCTTAATCGAGAACCAGTTATCAGCAAAAGCTCTCATCTGCTCCTGATTAAAATCCGCAATTTCGACCTCTGTAAACCCCTCAAACACATACTCTTGGGCAGCTAGCCGACAGGTCACCAAAAAACGATTCTTATAAAACTTTTGAGATAACTGGCGAATCTCATTCAAAACGTGGCGACTGTAGGACTCCTTAACCTCATCTAAACCATCTAAAAGAAAAATGACCCTGGCATAGTCTAAAAGCTTATAAACCTCTTCAGGTTCTACAGAGAAATGGCTCAGCTCATTAACGATGTAATCGATTAAACTGCTATACTCAGCTTTTTCAGAAAAGTCCCTGAGTGAAACAAAAACAGGCACATACTCCTGAAAAAATCGATCTTGAACGCAGGAAACAGCCACATATTTAAGAAAGGTCGTTTTTCCAGCACCGGGTCGTCCCAGGATCATCAGTTTAGGCTCACGCCGAATCAGGTCAATGCCTGAAATTCTTTGCCCCGTTGAGGTGCCAAGACCTATAGAGTTAAACTCATCTGAGCAGGGATCAAAGGTTTGCATCAGCTCAGAGATCGACATGTGTCGATTAGCGTTGACCCGATCGAGGATTTTTAACTCCGTGTAGATTTCCTTAACCTCAACCGGGTAGTTCATATCAAGGACCCGCATAGAGCCACAGTGCGCTTGAATGATGGGCTCTATTTTGGGCTTGATTCTTTTGACCGCTTTATTAACGACATCGGCTGCCACACTTAGATAGTCGGATGCATTTAATTTCTGATAAAGCTCCAGCAGTCGAAAAACCAGGATTTGAGATTTGCCTGGTCCATTACCACTAATTCTGAACTTTTTATAAACACCCGACATGCGGCTGCTAAATCTATCCCTGGAGATGTTAATCTCCTTGGAAACAACGATATCTGTCTTGGCAGGGTCAGTAAATTTAGCGACGAATACCTCACGCTCAAATTCACTCAGTTTATGGTCTTCAGCGATTTTTTCCAGGAATGGGCGAGGCAGGGCAGGCATGTTCTAACAGTGGGACACTTTTCTTTTTGTATATCATTTCGCCAAGGGATGCTACTTTAAGAAAATCCAAAATCTATCTCATGAATAGCTGTTTCCCCCTGATTTGCAGTGTTTCGGCTCTAAAAGAAATGGTTTTTGATTTTTGTACTTCAGAGCTCAACACCTATGTCAGGAATGTCAGGGGTATGTCAGGGGCATGTCAGAAAATCATTGACAGTTCAGTCAGAAAAAAAATTGCCATTCTTGATCTCAAGCGAACTGAATCAAGAGGTGATTATGCTCCATCTACAATGGCTCAAATCCTTCACATCCTCTCTAACCCACGATGCTGAGATTGCGTTCTCACCGACCAATGCTTATTTACAAGGCACTGGCATTATCGAAGACCCCATTCGGATCGGTAGAAGCGGTCGCATTCGTTTGCATGGCGTTTATTGGTCTGCCCGCTCATCCAGCGAGATCAGCAGAATACTGGCCGTAGGCGAAACCGTTTTTATCATTGCCCGAGACGGTCTAACTCTGATTGTTGAACCCGCTAACCCATATTGTGAGTTGGCCTTACCCAAGCCACGCTCTGCTGTTCAAGACCTTAATCCACACACTCGGAGGGCTGCTTAAACCAATGCGAAACATTCACCGCCATTCTCTGTTTTTTTACCTACTCGGGTGGGCCATTCGAGGTTTTCTGATTTTACTGTTTAGTTTCCTCGTAGGCTGCGTTTTATTGGCGTTCCTGGGGGCCACCTCGCTATCGATCACCCTATTGCTCTCCATGGGGCCTTGGTTTATCAGGGGTGCCTTAACGCTAATGTGTGGGGTTGCGATTGTCTCCATCCTGGAGTCGATACGATAGGGCTGATACGGCAGCGCCACTTTCAACGTAGGCCAATTTGACAGGTGTACCTGTTCTCTTCAGGGCACCTGCCTATCTTCAATATAATACTGCTGAGATATGGCTCCACTGTATGGACCGATGTCTTAACCAAGGTGCTCTACAAAGTTTTATCCAAGGTATTTTCTTAACGCCCTTTTAAAGCAGCAAGACTCGTGAAAAATAGACAATTATTTGGGCTCGCCTTTTTGAGTTTAGTGCTGAGCTGTGTCATATTCCAGACTGGCCTGTGGCAGGAAGGCGTCTTGCCGGATTCTCACAAAGCCTATGCCCAGTCAGCGGAGCCTGAGCTAAGTGGCGTTGTCTATGTGGCTCAAAACCAAACCTGGCGCGAAGCTACGATTCAGGGGGCGGTCGGGCAATCCTACGGGGGAGCTTGGACCTGGAGCTATGATGTCCAATATCTAGATGGCACTGGTGAAACGGAGTCTGGGGTCACAACAACTCGAATTCGTACCCTCGAGCAGGCTGTGGCAGCGGGACTAACAGCTAATGAGTATACGCTCTCAAGTCAAGCCGGGATTGAGCAAGCTCTCGAAGCTCATAATCAGGAGAGAAGATCCTTGAATCTACCCGAACTATCGTGGTCGGCTGACTTAGCCGTTAGCGCTGAGGATTGGGCAAAGACTTTATTGCAACGGGATCAACTAGAGCATAGCCCAGCTGATCTGCGCAACAATGGAACAATCGGAGAGAATCTGGCTAGCCTACAAAGTAGCGCTCCAGGCGGCGCGTACAGTACACCCGAGCGGGCGATTGGTCGATGGCTAGACGAGCGTGATTTTTATGATTATGCCGCAAACGCCTGTATCGGGGGAGAGCAATGCTACCACTACACCCAAATCATCTGGGCAGAGACCACAGCCGTCGGCTGTGGCGTCGCTCGCACCCAGGATGCAACCCAGGAAATCTGGGTATGCCAATACTCCCCTGGGGGCAACGTCATCGGGCAGCGCCCTTATTAGCCAGGGTTAGATCTAGCCAGACCTTTTCAATGACCTTTCAATAGGGAGGACAATCAGACCGACTGCGACGCCTGATAGGCTCGCCATCCTCCATATTTAGTAATCTCTTTCTTCCCTTCCACTGTCAGGGGTTCACCAATCACCCCAAGCACTTCCTCGCCATCGTGAAGGGTGACTTTACCAATAGCTAGTCCAGGCGGTTCTTGGGAAAGAACAAGGCCTAACCCTGCCAGGGGCACCTGCCATACTTCAAGGGCCACTGCCACACCGCCTTCTTTAACTTTCACCATGGCGGGGTATCGATCGTCAATCGACCATATGCGATAGGTCGGGGCGGTCTTAGCCTCTCGCTCAAAGGTAGCCCCCACATTGAGGAGATTGGGGTTAAGTTCTAACCCCTGCATGAGGGTGCCATTGACGGCCAGTTTAAGGGTTTTAGTCATGTAGGGGGGCCTGCTTGGGATAAATAGATGAATACATATCGGTGATAAGAGGCGGGAAGATGGGGAGGTGGGGAGAAGGTAATGGGTGGTGGGTAGAGAGTAGTGGGTGATTAAGTTTTGAGTTTTGATTTGATGACCCCGTATGATATTTCTCTTCTAATTTAAAATTCAAAACTTAGATCTTAGAACTCTCTGCCCCTGCTCCCCCTGCCTCCCCTACTCCCTCGTCACCGGGTCCTTTATTTTCACGCCGATCTCTATTTCTTCTCTATCTCTATGTTGCATCGTCTTTGCCCAACGCTCCCGGCGCGCCGATCAGAGTTCGTTTGGGTGAACAGGTGATTACCATAATCATCAGGGTCAGGATATAGGGGGCTGCATTAAACAGGTAATAGTAAGCATCAATCCCTACTGACTGAAACGCGGGGCCGATTGCCTGGGCACCGCCAAACAACAACGACGCCCACAGACACTGAATCGGATTCCACCGGGCGAAAATCACCAGGGCTACGGCCATGAGCCCCTGTCCGCTAGAGATCCGCTCTGTCCATACGCCTGGATAGTATAGCGATAAACACGCACCGCCAATCCCGGCTAAAAAGCTCCCGGCAATGATGCTATACATCCGTACTTTAAAGGTAGAAATGCCCATTGCTAGAGCTGCCTGGGGGCTATCGCCCACGGCCCGGATGTAGAGTCCCCAGCGGGTAGAGCGAAAGAACCACTGGAGGAGAGGTGCGATCGCAACCCCGATTAAAAATAACGGACTCACCTTGAGCGCGGCCTGCAGCTGCGGCGAACTGCTCCAGGCCCCCCAGTCAAACGTCAACAGCTGGGGGGCCTGGGGTTGAATAAATGGCTTACCAAAGAAAAATGCCAGGCCGCTGCCCAGCACAATCATGGCAATGCCCGTTGCCACATCGTTCACTCGGGGCTGCTGCGACAGCCACCCGTGGATTGCCCCGAGCACCATCCCAGATATGCCAGCAGCCAGGACGCCTAGCCACGGGGCCCAAAAGGTGCCGACGGTGCCTTGAGAGAGATAAGACACCCCATAGGCACTCATCGCCCCCATTAGTAGCGTGCCTTCCAGACCGAGGTTAATCTTGCCGCTCTTTTCGGTGATACATTCCCCCAGGCTGACGAACAAAAAGGGGGCACTGCCTCGCAAGGTGCCTGCCAAGATGCCGAGGGGGATGCCGAGTAAGCCGAGGGAATCTGTTGCCATTTTGGATTTTGGATTTTAGATCTTGGGTGGTAGACATTGAGCGCTAGCGAAGCCATGCCCGCAGGGCTATAGGGGGCGGGGCGAAAGGAGAAAGGTGGAGGGAAAGATTTAGGAGATGGGGGAGATGGGGAAGTAAGACGCGGGGAGGGGGAGACGCGGTGAACGCGGAGGGAGGAACCCATCACCCACTACCCATTACCCATTACCCATTACCCACTACCCACTCTCCCCTTCCCGAAACCACGGCAGCTTGCCATATAGCGAATCGCTGAACAACACGCACAGGAAAACAATCCCCTGAAACACCAGCACGGTGGCATCGGGTAAATCGTGGGAGCGTTGCAAAATGCCGCCGCTGGCGAGGATGCCGCCGAGGAGGATGGCGACCAGGATGGTGGCGAGGGGGTTGTGGCGAGAGACAAAGGCGACCAGGATACCGGCGTAGCCGTAATTAGAGACCAGGGATTCGTTGATGCGCTTTTGCACAGCGGCGACCTCTACCATGCCAGCTAAACCTGCGGCGGAGCCCCCCAGGAAGCAAATGGCCAGGGTGAGTTTACCGACGGGGAGCCCGGCGATGCGGGCGGCGCGGATGTTGCCTCCGGCGGTGCGGGCAGCGAAGCCAAAGGTGGTGCGTTGGATCAAGACATAGGCGATGATACAAACAATCAGCCCGTAGAGCAGGCCAAAGTGAATGCGGGTGCCGGGCAGGGTACCCAGCCAGAGGGCGGGGTCAAGCTCGGCGGAAGAGGGTTTGGTGACGAAACTGGCGTCACGCATGGGGCCTTCGACCAGGTGGTTGAGGAGTGCGATCGCAATATAGTTCAACAACAAACTGCTGATCGTCTCATTGACCCCTCGATAGTGACGCAGCGCCCCGGCCAGCATGATCCAGAGGCCGCCGGTTACCATGCCTGCGATCACCATCGCCAGTTGCACCATTAGTGGCGGGAGAGTGGTGCCCAAACCGAGGCCCATGGCAACGGCGGCTAAGCCCCCCATCACCAGCGCCCCTTCATTGCCAATAATCACCAACCCCAATCGAGCTGGGAGCGCCGTACATAGTGCCGTGAGCATCAGTGGCGCAGCCCGAATCAGGGTATTTTGCCAGGCACTCCAGCGACCAAAGGCCGCTTTATAGATAGAGCCGTAAACCGCAAAAGGGTTGGCCCCTGCCAGGGTGCAAAATAGGCCGAAAATAATCAAAGCGACTAGGAGCGCGGCCACTGGGAGGAAAATTGCCTCAAGGGGTCGACGCCATTGCCGTGAAGGCTGCTGAGAGAGACTGACCATCAGCCATCAATGCTACCCTTAACGCCCTCAATCAGCCAGTCCATCTTCTCAAGTTCCAGGTTTTGCTGCTCGTATTTCTCACCTGCCCCCAAGACGACACCTCCTTTATTGTCCTTGATCTCGCCCTCATAGATAACCAGTTCACCCTTGAGGATCATCTCCTTAGCCGCTTCGGCATCCGCCTTGGCTTCGTCACTCACGGCAGAGCCATAGGGAGACAGTTTACAGAAATTGTCGGCTAGGCCACCCCGTAAGATGTGGTCGATGTCGCCAGCCATCAGGGTCTTGCCTGCGACAAACTGTTCCCCTAAGAAAGTGTAGATACTAACCCAGTCCCACTCAGCACCTGTCAGATAGCCTTCGGGGGCCAAAGGCCCCTGATTCGCATGGTAGCCAGAGGTAAAAATGCCGCGTTTCTCGGCGGTCTCCATCACCACTTTAGGACTATCCACGTGGCAGGTGACCACATCCACCCCCTGGTCAGCCATGCTATTGGTAGCCTCGGCCTCTTTGACCGGCAGCGCCCAGTCCCCAGTGAAAATCACCTGGGTTGTCGCCTCTGGGTTAATAGATTTAGCGCCTAAAGTAAAGCTGTTGATGTTGCGCAATACCTGCGGAATCGGTTTGGCCGCGACAAATCCCAACTGTCCTGTCTCAGAGGTGTGGGCAGCCACAATCCCAGCAATGTACTGGGCTTCGTCAATGTAGCCAAAATAGCTACCCACGTTATCAGGGTGGACACCGTCTTGATACAGACCGCCCGCATGGAAAAATTGAACTTCGGGAAACTCCGCCGCCAGCTCCAGCATGTACGGGTCAAAATAACCAAAGGAGGTGGGAAAGAGCACTGTCGCCCCGTCAATCTCGATCATGCTGCGCATGGTTTCGAGCACCGCTGAGGTTTCAGGAACGCTGGCTTCCTCGACAATCTTAATGCCCGGCACCCCTGCCATGGCCTGTGCGCCTTCAGCATGGGCCTGGTTGTAGCCAAAGTCATCTTTAGGCCCCACATAAATAAAGCCCACAACGACTTCGCTAGGGGCATCCGCACTGGCCTCGTCAGCGGGGGCAGACGTATCAGTCGCTGGGGTACACCCTGTACTTAGCTTGGTCGCAGCACCAAAGGCAGTAGTGGCCAGTAAACCGCGAACAACCTGGCGTCGAGAAAGGTAAAAGGGTCTGCGATTGGGCATAAGGGGGGCTCCTGACTGAATATTGCCTGACTAAATATCGAACAATCTATAGCAAACCATTGCTCTGTCCCAGGATTGAGAAAATTCAGGTTTTTTTTTGTATCACAGATATCACTTTCCTCTATTTGAGATGAAGATTTATGAGGTTTGGCCCAGTCTAGTCCTGCGTCAAGCTTAAAAGTTCGGGTAGGGAAGGTGAGTGGTGAGTGGTGAGTGGTGAGTGGTGAGTGGTGAGTGATGAGTCAGCAACTTCTCCATTGACCAGCGCAGCGTACTCACCAGCGCAGCGTACTCACCAGCACAGCGTACTCACCAGCGCAGCGTACTCACCCAAAACCCGAATATTCAACGCTGACAGACCACTAGTAGGGCTGCATGGCAACATCTCAATTGTGTCATGTTGTACCTTTAACCGGGTAACTGTCTGGTATTCTTCTAACATGCTCTCGAGAAACAGCTGCCAACGCACCTAAAGGATTGTGTCTAGAGATTGGAAAAGCCCACCAACCTCTGAAACTCGCCGATATTTGTATTGTTAACGGTGTGTCCGAATGGTTCTATTTTCCAAAGACCGTATTCTAGTGCCCATTGACTTCTCTGACGAAGCTTTCAAAGCCTTAGAAGAAACCATTGCCTTTGCAGAAAAAGCCACTGCCGTATATGCACTCCACGTCCTCAAGACGCTAGAGCCAACGGAACCAGGCGTGATTTGGCAAGCCATCGATGACGATAAACGCAAAGAAAACGTTCAAAAGACTTTCTTAGAAAAGTTTCCAAGCGATCAGTACAAAGGGCTGCACTTCGCCGTTGAGGTGGGTGACCCCAGTTCTGAAATTATTGACTATGCTCAGCAAGAAAAAATCGGCCTGATTGTCATGCCTTCTAAAGGTCGTACAGGGCTGTCTCGATTTTTCATGGGGTCAGTCGCAGAAAGGGTGATGCGCTTTGCGCACTGTCCGGTGCTGGTCTTGCGGAGTTAGTGGTTTTCGCTAAAACTGCCCATCGATTTCTTGCATAAAGGTTATCGATCAGGGCTTTTGTTCTTCTGAGATCGTTTCTCTAAATTGGGGGTATCCCGTTGCAGGTACCCCCTCATGATTGTTAAAACACCATCTCTCCCGTCAGAACAACCCAAAAACCACCGCGAGCCTCAAATCGTCAAGGCGTTGCGATGGTTTTGGAGATTCAGCAATTTTTATGGCGAGTATACCGTGAGATCGCCGCAGGAGCGACGTCAGTGGGTAGACAAGCAGCTTGCTAAGCGCCCAATCTCTAAGCGCCCGATTCGCTAAGCATCCGTTGTAACAGGGTATTGTTCAGCTGTGAGCATTTGCCCTGAGGTCAACCGCACCCAGTAATCTTTGAGATCTGCGGCCACTTCATTGGAAAGGATATAGCACCCCAGCAGGTTGGGGAAGGCCATGCCCAGTAGCATCAAATCACTAAAGTCAATGATCAAAGAGATGCTGGCCAGGGTACCCAGGAAGGTACAGGTCACATAGATACACTTGAAAATAATGGTGCTGCGCTCGCCAAATAGATAGGTCCAGGCTTGGATGCCGTAGTAGCTCCAGGAGATAATCGTGGAAAACGCAAACAGGCAAACGGCCAGGCTCAGAACGACGGGAAACCAGCCCATCACCGAGCCAAAGGCACTGGCGGTCATCTGGACGCCGCTGAGTTCTGCGCCGGTGTCTTGGTAGACACCGGTTAAGACGATGGCGATGGCGGTCATATTACAAATGATCACCGTATCGATCATGGGCTCCAACAGAGAGACCAGTCCTTCTCGGACGGGTTCATCGGTGCGGGCAGCGGAGTGAGCAATGGCCGCAGAGCCAACCCCAGCTTCGTTAGAGAAAGAGCTGCGGCGAATCCCCTGGACCATCACACCGACGATGCCGCCGACGGCAGCCTGGGGCACAAAGGCCTGACCAATAATGGTGCCGATGGCCCCCGGTATGCTGGGAATATTCGCTAAAATCACCACCAGGCAGGCCACAAAATAAAGCACCGCCATGGCCGGAACCAGTTTCTCGGCAACGGCCCCAATGCGTTGAATACCGCCAATGATGACAAACGCGGCCAGGGCGGCCAAGACCAATCCAAATATCCAGTTGGGTAAGCCTGGAATCAGCCCAGCAATAGCGGCATAGGCCTGGTTAGATTGGAACATATTGGCACCGCCTAAGCTGCCACCCAGGCAAAGGACGCTAAACAAAACCGCTAACCCCTGCCCCAATGGGCGCATACCGCGAGCTGCAAGGCCCTGATTGAGGTAATACATGGGACCGCCCAGAATGGTGCCGTCGGGGGTCACCCGGCGATATTTGACCGCCAGAGTACATTCAACAAACTTGCTGACCATGCCGCACAGTCCGGCAATGGTCAGCCAAAACATAGCGCCGGGGCCACCGAGTTGGATTGCGATCGCAACCCCCGCAATGTTCCCCAACCCCACCGTCCCCGATACCGCCGTTGCCAGCGCCTGAAAGTGGGTCACCTCACCATCATCATGGGGGTCGTCAAACTTTCCTTGAACCACCGCGATGGCATGTTTGAGCCCCCGAAAGTTGATAAACCCCATGCGCACGGTAAAGAAAATGGCCGCGACAAACAGCCACAGCACGATAAACGGAAATCCGTTTTCGCCGCCGATTGGGAAAAACAACACCAGGGCCATCACATCCACAATCGGCTGAAAAATTGCATCTACAAGGGTTCCTGACTCAGCTTCTTGCGCCAGAGCGCTGGGGGCCGCCCATGCCATCAAGACTAAAAACACTGGCATCAAGACCCAGGTCCAGTCTCTGCTCAGGCCTCCGCTTAGCCGGTTTTGGAGCCATCCGGTAAACCGCTTAGGAAGCCTACCCATGGCATCAGAGTTTTTTTGCTTCATAGATTCTGCTACAGACTAACGATAGATACAACAGTTCGCTTGCACGCCTCCAGTGGAAGCACTAAATCCTTACAGGTGGGACTGGCAAACACCCTTGCGCCAGCGCCAGCCCGTCAGCCCAAACATTTCGCCCAACTTCTGAGCAAGATAAATGGCTCGACCACAACCTGCTTCGCCAGAGGAAAAGCAGGAAAAATGTCTATGAACACCCAAGAGAAATCTAAATGATTGAGTTGATTAAACTATACCGATAGGTAGTGATTACCACATATTCCTTAGAACTCTCTGTTAAATTTGTTACGACTAAATTTTCGGCGATGGGAGGACTGTAACAATCTCTCATAACAATCTCGATGGCTATTATGCAGAATGCTGTCAGCTAATACAGTCAATCACTGCTTTAGCATTGCTGAAAGCTTTGAATCGTAGAAAAATCTAGATTTCGGCCAATTTGGCATCAAAGTGGACGAATTTAACATTCAATCGGCCACACATTTTCTAAATACCTCTGCTTTTCAAGAAGCTATCTGTCAGGTTTTTTCTATTTCCTCACAAGAAATCCCTTGCGGGTCGACAGTCTTTAGCCCTGCTGCCGTTGGGAGAATCGACGGTAGAGGATGTATGCGATCGCAATCAGGCTAAACGAAAACAGCGTCGTCAGGGTCCCTACTGCATAGAGCGCCGGAGACGTCACGTTTGTCGTCATCCCAAAAATCTCCAAGGGCAGCGTGTTGTATTGCCCAGATACGAGAGATGTCCGCGTAAACTCGTCATAGGACAGGGTAAAGGTCAGTAAGCCAACCCCCACAATACTCGGCGCAATCAGCGGCAGCACAATTTCCCAAAACGTATTGGCATCACTGGCCCCCAGATCTTTAGCGGCCTCCTCATAGGACGGGTTAAAGCGGTTAAAAATACCCAACATAATCAAAAACGCAATCGGTAGCGTCCAGGTCAAATGGGCCCCCAAACCAGAGCTAAACCAGTTGGTTGGCCACCCCATCACCTGAAACATCACCCCTAACCCCAGGGAGATCAAAATACTCGGTACAATCAGGCTGGCGATGCTCAGGTAAAACAACACAGTTGAGCCCCTAAACCGCAGTCTAAACGCCATCGCCGCCAACACCGACATGCTCGCCACCAGGACCGTGATAATGCCCCCCAACACCAGCGAACGCTGGAATGGCTCGACAAAACTACCCACCCGCTGCTCTTGAAACACCTGCCCTAGCCAGTAAAATCCAAAGCTCCGCACCGGAAAGGTCAGCGTCCCATCTGGCCCTTGCAGCGACAGGATGAAGATGGTGATCATCGGACCGTAGAGAAAGAGGATGAAGAGGGCGAAGAAGAGGGCGAGGAGGTAGAAGGCGAGGGAGCGCTTTTGCATGGGTAACAGAGTTGGGGGAGCAGAGGGAGCAGGGGAGGATGGGGGAGCAGGGGAGGATGGGGGAGATGGGGAAGGAAGACGCGGAGATGGGGGAGGTGGGAAAGAGCCATCATCATCCTCACCTCCCTACCCATTACCCATTACCCATTACCCATTACCCACGATCCACTACAATTCCTTCCGAATATTCACCACCCTTAAAATCGAAATCACCAACATCAACGTCACTGCCAGCAACACAATCGCATTTGCGGCGGCGAGGGGATATTGCAAGCTGCCAATCTGGGTCTGAATCAGCTTGCCTATAGAGGCGGCCTGTCCGCCGCCCATCAGGCGTACGGTAACAAACTCGCCCATTACCAGGGTGACAATGAAAATCGAGCCAATGGCAATGCCCGGTGCGGATAGGGGCAAAATCACTTCTTTAAACACCTCAAACCCAGAGGCACCCATGTCTTCGGCGGCGGTGATCAAGGTGCGGTCGATGCGCATCAAGCTGTTGAAAATCGGGGCGATCATAAAGATGATGTAGAGGTGGACCATCCCCAGCACCACAGCAAAGTCTGAGTAGAGTAAAAACTCCAGCGGTTGGTTAACGAACCCGGCTCCCAACAGGATTTGATTGACTAACCCTTCTTTCCCCAGCAGCGGCAGCCAGGAGATCATTCGAATGATGTTAGAGGTCCAAAAAGGGATGGTGCAGACCAAAAACAACAGCACCTGCCAGCGCAGCTTGGGTACATGGAACGAGAGAAAATAGGCGACCGGATAGCCAATCAACAGGGTGAATAGCCACACCAGGCCAACAAATTTGAAAGTATTGAGATAGGTCTTGAGGGTGACATCGGAGGTAAAGATGCCGATGTAGTTGTCCAGGGTAAAGGCGGGGGTCATGGAGTACCCATTAAACTCCCAGAAGCTCACCACACCGATTAAGACAATGGGGAAGACCAGGAATACAGCCAGGGCGATCGCCTGGGGCGTGGCTAGTAAGTAGGGTTTGAGGGTTGTCCAGGTTTTAGTCATAGAATGTCGTAGCGTTGAGCCAAATATCGAAATCCCTTATCCCTTGCCCCCTTCCCCCAAATCTGGGCTACTGCGTATACCCCAGTCAGAGAGTCGATCCACATCCCGGAGGCCCTCATCCCCTGCCCCCTTCGCCCAATTCTGGGCTACGGTGTACGCACAAGTTCTGAAAACTAGCGTTTTCGGTTGCCTCACCCCCTCTAACTCCCCCTAAAGCCCTGTGGGCATGCGCCTAGGCGTAAGGTAAGGGGGAGGACCGGAGTTTCCCCCTTACCAAGGGGGGATTAAGGGGGGTAAATGCAGGATTTTAAGGTTCAATCCAAGATGTGTGTACACCGTAGCCAAATTCTGGGAGAAGGGGAATAAAACCCTTTTCAGATATAGTTTATCGTCGTTATCAAATCTGTTTGGAGAAGGAAAATCCCTGTTCTCAAAGTCCCTCTCCCAAAGTTGGGAGAGGGATTTAGGGTGAGGGCCTAAGACGCAATAAACTCATTCCACTTCTGGACGAGGTAGGTATTCTCCTCCATGGTCGAGTTCCAGCAAACAATGTTGCCAAAGCGATCCTTAAAGGCCCCACCATCGCGGACTGCACCCGCCTTAGCCAGTGTATTCTCAAACGGATCAACCATGTCTACCGCAGCAGGTTTACCTTCATACCAGAAGTCCCACTCTTCAGGCGACATGAACTGCTTGGAGAGTTCCGGTGCAGCACTGTAGTAGCCCTGGCGACCCAGGAATGCACCGACCCAGCCTTCTAGCATCCAGTTCAGATACTCATAGGCGGCATCGAGTTGAATGCCTTCCAGGTTCTTAGACAGGCCGACACCGCCGCCCCAGCCGCGATAGCCCTCTTTGAGCGGCGCGTAGATGCACTCAATGCCTTTGGCCTGCACCGCTGTGACTGCCGGAGACCACATCGATTGCAGCACCACTTCCCCAGAAGTCATCAGGTTGACCGATTCATCAAAGGTTTTCCAGAAGGCTCGGAACTGCCCTTTAGCCTTTTGTTCTTTGAGGATGTCTGTAATCTGGTCAATCTCTGCCTTGGTCATGTTGCCCTTGTCGCCAAAGGTCATCAGACCCAGGGACTCGGCCACCATCGCTGCGTCCATGATGCCGATTTGGGGAATATCGAGGATGGAGGTCTTACCCTTAAACTCTTCATTGAACAGTTCACCCCAGGTCTCGATCGTGCGACCGACTAAGTCGGGTCGATAGCCCAGGGTATCGGCGTTGTACTGGAAGGGGATCAGGGTGGCGTGGTCGGTGGGCGTGGCCGAGAACTCCGTAGAATCTGGCCCAGTCAAGTACATCACCTTGTAGGGTGCAGTGCCCTGGGAAGTTTCCACAGGCATCCCGTCAAACTTACCCGTGGTGAAGAAAGGAACGATCTTGTCCCAATTCTTGATTTTGGTAACGTCAATGGGCAGAAGGTTACCCGACGGGACTACCAGCGGTAGGCTAAAGTATTCTCCATCAAAGATGTCGTATTGGCCTGGCTGGGTAATCGCGATCTGGTTGTTTTCTTCGGTGCTCAAGGCCCGCATATCGAGGCTAAAGCCCAGATCTTCTTGGGCCTTATCACGGATTTCGTTAATTTGAGAAACCCCCGTCCCAATCAGACGCAGCTTGACGTCTTTGATCTGATTGGTGTTGACCTCAGGGCCAGGGGCGGGGTTATCGGGGGTGCCCTTAGGGGCCTCTGCTTCTGGAGAAGAGCTAGCACATCGCGTAGTGGCAACAGCAGCCCCCGCGGCCAAGCCGGTGTAGAGCAACTTGCGACGAGTAAATTTAGCCATGGATGTGATTCCTAAAAAAAGTTTTCAACGTGAACGACATAGCCCCTGATTAAGCAGGGTAGAAACTGACCCAATATCTTAGGAAACGATCCCTGAGACATGCTAATAGGCCAGAAACACACAGTCATTGGCAGACCATTTCAGGGAAACGGTCTGGCCTTCTTGCAGTGCAAGGTTGTTCCAATCTACGGTACGCAAGGTGTACAGCAGACTTTGCCCGGTGGCTTCGGCAAGCATGGCAACTCGGGTGACATAGCCGGTCAGCTCAACCTGAGTAATGCGGGCCGTCAGAGCATTCATGGGGACATTCGTGGGGGCATTGGGTAAATCTCCTGTGTCTAGCTGCAACAAGTCTGGACGAATACAGCAGGCCGCCTCAGTGCCGGGTTGCACCCCCTGCCCAACCGCAAACAGTGAGCCCACCCCCTCCACCGATAGCTCAATGATGTCTTTGCCGCCTGCCTCGTGGGGGACGCTGCGCACCACCTTACCGGGAAAGATATTGTTGTCGCCGATGAACTTAGCAACAAACTGGGAGGTGGGCGTGCTGTACAACTGAGTCGGCGTGGCCACCTGATCGATATGGCCGTGGTTCATCACCACGATTTGATCCGATAGAGAAAAGGCTTCTTCGACATGGTGGGTGACCTGGATAAAGGTGAGCCCAAACTGTTTCTGGATTTTGCGCAACTCTCCTCGCATGCGCACCCGCAGGTTTTCATCCAGGGCGCTGAGGGGCTCGTCGAGCATCAGCACCTGGGGCCGATTGACCAGGGCGCGGGCCAGGGCAATGCGCTGTTGCTGCCCACCACTCAGCTGATGAGGTTTGCGCTCGGCGGTGTTGCTTAACCCCACCAGTTCTAAAATCTCTGCTACCCGCTCTCGACGCTCTTGCACCGGCACCCGCCGCATTTTTAACCCAAATTCGACATTTTGCCAGATGGTTTTATGGGGAAACAGCGCATAGTTTTGAAACATCATGGCGGTGTTGCGCCTGGCCGCGGGCAGGTCATTGACGCAGGAGTCGCCAATAAACACCTGACCACTGGTGACGGCCTCATGGCCTGATATCATTCGCAGCGCGGTTGTTTTGCCACATCCGCTCGGGCCCAACAAACAACAGTAAATCCCGGCGGGGATATCTAGCGTCATGTTTTCAATGGCGGTGACGGGGCCATATTTCTTGGTGACCGACCGCAGAGAGACCCCAGCGGCTGCCTTAGATAACGCCTGGGCACTCGCCAAAGAGGATCGTTCTGAAGATACTGGCCTATCCGCGCTGACCGCCATAATTTCTCAACCTGCTTTAACCTTGGACCGTATCAACCTTTGCTTTAGATTTCAGAAATGATCAGCAAAATTTTAGATTGCCGTCATTTGGCTTGAGTCGTTGCCACAGCGACCTCTTGCCCATCTGAGCAACGATAGTGCTGATCGAGCTGCAAAAGCGTCTGCAACAACACGTTCGCACCCTGAATGCAGTGTTCTGGAGAGGTGTACTCGGTCTCGGAATGGCTGATCCCGGCCTCGCTGGGGACAAAAATCATGCCCATGTCGGTGATGCTGGCGATGATTTGGGCGTCGTGACTGGCGCGACTGGGGAGGGCGTGAGACTTGAACCCCAGGTGATCGCACACCTGGGCAATGGTGTTGTAAATGTGGGAGTTAACTGGTACAGGTTCATTGCGGAGCTGGCGTTTGAGGTGAATGCGGGTTTGGGTGGTGGTTGCGATCGCACCGATCTCCTCCTCCAACGTCGCCAGCATCTGATCCAAACACGCGTTCGATAAATCTCGAATATCCAGGGTGATCTCCACCTGCCCAGGAATAGTATTCGCCACATTCGGGGAGAGCTTCATCGCCCCCACCGTTGCCACCTGATCGCCGGTCAGGCCGCCGTCCTGGGTACAGCCGATACGATTGACCGCCAAAATTACCTGAGACGCCGCCACCAGGGCATCCTGACGCATGGACATGGGCGTCGTACCCGCATGGCTGGCCTGCCCCTCAATGGTGATCACATATCGCCGCTGCCCGACAATGCCCGTCACCAGGCCAATGGGGTTCCCCGACGACTCTAAAACGGGGCCTTGCTCCACATGAAGCTCAACAAAGGCGGCCAGGCTACCGAGGGCACGTTTTGCCGTGGGTAGCTGCGCCCAGTCGCCCCCGATGTTACTCAAGCTCGGCTCCATCGGCGCGTAGTGGGGGTGAGCATAGTACTCAGGATCTAGACTGGCCTGGCCCGTCATCGCCTTGCTGCCAATCATCGTCCGTTCTTCATCGGCAAAGACAATCACCTCCAACGAGTGATCGAGCTGGAGGCCCTGCTCGTGGAGGGTGCGCGCCACCTCCAGCCCAGCCAGTACACCATATGCGCCGTCATAAATACCTGCGTTGGGAACGGTATCTAAATGGGAGCCCGTTGCCAGGGCCGGTGCATGGGGAAAGCGACCCGGGTATCGGCCAATCATATTGCCCGCTGTGTCAATCGTCACGGTCATGCCAGCGGTTTCCATCCAGCGCTGCATCCGACTGCGCGCCTGGACATCTTCGGGGCTAAAGGCCAATCGACGCACACCGCCGTTTGGCAAGGCTCCGATGGCGGCAATGTCATTCAGGGTCTGCATCAGGCGCTCACCGTTGATACGTAAAGAAGCGGCTGGTGTGGATGTTTTCAATTTATTAAGTTCCATGTTTATCGATTGCCCCCAAAAAAGTTTTGTTAACGGGTAAACCCTAATCCTATCAAGATCTTGAGAGTGCCCACTACTATCAAAATTTTGCAACGAGTATATTTGTATAGATAGCCCCCATTCTGTAACGCAAAGTACAGTCAGACTTGAGGGGG
>JBCBQD010000003.1:0-57615 GCA_039820425.1 Cyanobacteria bacterium J06635_1 | reverse complement strand
CCTCGACTTTCTCAACCACCACACGCAATTCGTATTCCACAGCCCTACTCCCTAACTGAAGGGAATTTATCATGGATTTTTGCTTACTGCAAATTTATTCCGCTTCCGATCTCTTTCATCCACGAAATCTTTGGAGTAGCTGTGTAATGGGGGGCCTGCTGACAGAGTTATTCTCTCTTCAATAACTTTTTGCAACAGAGCCAGATTTACCAGTTGTCAGCAACTTGACAATGCCGTTTAGCTCGATGATTTGAACAAGTTATCGGCTAACCAAGAAAGCAGTGTCGCAACCATTGCTCCCGAAAAAGAGACAATTGCCACCATTGTATTGGGGGGAACAAGCTGGGCCAGAATATTAGACCGAATGCCGCGAATAGGAAAGTCTGTATCCAACCCAACTTGAACTTTAGATGTTTTGCCAACAGCCTTCAATTCTATTCCCTGCGAGGCTTGATCATTACCATCTGGGCTATCCAGCAGCTGAAACGTGCGAATTCTTTGAAGACCCGGGGGAGCAGCGATTAAAAACTGATTGGTCCCAATCTCCAGTTCCTGATCAACCATGCGCACAATTCCTGACTGTATGGTTGAATAATCAACATAATCTTCAATTCCAGAGCCAGTCGTTCGTCTATCGAGGAATTTGACGTCTTTAACTTCCAAATCTCCCCAGAACCACTCAACAGCATTGACGTCAGATATCGTAGTAGGAATCTCTACAGAAAGACTTCCTACTACCGGCAATCGGAATTGCCAATCTGAGCTGGCAGGTAAAAACTCAAGCTTTAAAGGCATAGTCGTATCAGCTTCTTCCAGGTTCAGCTCAGGAATCCGATAGCCTTCAATCATCATCGATAGACAACCATTCAAAATAAGTTCTAAAAAACTCGAAGCGTCTTCTGAAAGATTATCATCTTGTTCAAAAGCCAAATCTAGTATCCGATCATAGCTTCGGTAGCTCAGTTCGGTCACGTTGGTTTGATTGGCTAGCTGTAGGCTATTGATCTCTATGTCGCCCCCCAAGCATTGTGGCTTATCAACATTGGCTTGAAATTGAAGGTTACTGTCTGGATAAGGGAGCTCAACCGTCAGGTCTGATAATCTTGAAAGTTCTGGCAATGTCTCACTTGAGAATTTGCCAGATAATCTCAAGGCTTGGTTTTGTTCTCCTCTGATCGTTATTGCAGGGACGGGGCGAATATCTTTAAGAAAATGTGTTGAGGGTTCATTGGTTGTAAAACCTATTTTGCTGGCAACGAGCTGAGTCTCGAATGGGTGTTGTCCTGGATTTAGGGCTACCAGGACAATACTCAAAAAGATGGCTAACAAGCCCAAGACAAACACTAGCTGAGGGTTGCGTCTCAACTGCTGCTGCCAGAGCTTTAACCGCTGCAGGTGTCTCGGGTTCGTGTATTGCTTTTGCGATCGCTTTGCCATCCCTATCTCAACCAGGCTGGATCATGTTCAAAAGCAATACTACGTCTTACAGTCTCAGGGGTGCCTCTACTCTGGTGAATGTTTGCTTCGTAGTAAAAAGTGTATCGCCCTGCTGAAGATGCTCCTGGAGACCACTCAAAGTTTTTTTCACCCTGCCTGCGGCCTTGGGTTCCCCAGCTAACAAGCGGTCTGCCATCCTTAAGAATCCCAGCTCTCTGGAAGCTGACTGCTCGACTACTGTAGAAAACAAAGCGGTATTTAGGCGCAGGATTGTTCAAAATTACAGGCAAATAAACGATTTGGTTTCCGCCTTGGGGTCGCGCCAGTGCTCTCAGACTATTGAGAGATATTCCGTGGCGGTTAAGCTGCGTTGCAGGCAGATTAAAGCGATAAAATTGCCCTGAGCTTACGAGTGACATATTATTTAATCGATAGTTCGCATTGGGCTCTGTAATTTCCACATTAGGCTGATTGCTTGAAACTCTCGGAATCTTAATTTCGAGGGTAGAACCCAGGGCTCCTTCGCTGCTGCTAGTCAGCGATATCAAGTCAATGCTGCGACTGATGTTACTTCTAGACCGCTGGATACCCTCACAGCGGTTATCGTCTCTGCGAATGTACTCACTCGAGCTTTGGCTACCAGACGAGCAGGTGGCTTGGGCAGGTAAACTTTGGGCAGATACACTCATGAGCCCAAACACAACTAAGCCAGTTAAAAAAAGTCTAATTTTCATAGCGCACCCATGAATAAGATGAACAATGTTTGAAAGTTAAAAAAATAAAGACATCGTCTGGAGAGACTTCAAATCTTTCCAAAATATTTCGCAAAGGCTTTGAAGTCTTTGACTTGAAATCAGCTGTCTAAAAAGATGAAAAATCAACTCCCCAGCTGGCCAGAGTGGATTGGATGTAGCTCATTGGGTATGCATATCCAAACCCCCCTGTGGCGAATAGATCATCGGCACTACCGACACTGCTGTACATAACACCCACCACCTGATTTTGGTCATTCATGACAGGCCCGCCTGAGTTGCCAGGGGCTACCGTGGTTTGAAGCTGAAGTTCGTTTGCTCTGGCATGACTCACCTCCCCCCCTGAGAGGGTCCAAGCTTCTCCTATCGATGGATGGCCTAGAATGCTTACCCTTGAGCCAGATGATAGGTTGTTCGCTGCAACGGCTAGAGGCTCGATATCTCTGGGGGCATTATCAATAGCTAACAACGCTAAATCTATCTTGCCATTTGAGCCAGTGCTTTGTAGTAACTCTGCTGAAAGCTGAAAATAGTCACGATCTGATGGCTTGTCGCTAAAAAATTGGACTCTGATAGCGCCACCACTGTCAACAACATGACTATTCGTCACAACCCATAAGCGATCATTCTCACGTTTAATGACCCAGCCCGTACCCACTTCTGATGAGTTTGCAGAAACGATGCGAACAACGGCGCGTTTAAGCTGCAAGTTCTCATCATTTTGAGGTAGCCAAACCCAATCGCTTGCTCCAGTAGGGCCTCGGTATTCTTGAGCCTTTAGCCACTCTTCTAGTTGACTTTCAGCTTGAGCCAGATTATTTTGAGCTTCAGCATAATCGGGAGATATACCCAGCGCTTTGCGATAGTAATAAATCGCTTGGTCAAAATGTCTTACACTTTGGTAAGCAAGACCCAGGTTATGATAAGCCGAAGTATATTCAGGGTCTAGTTTTAGAGCTTCTCGGTAGCTTCTGATCGCCCTACGCCACTGCTGCTGAGCCGCCAGGGCCTGCCCTAACCCGTTATAAGCTTTAGCATAGCGAGGCTCTATTTGAATCGCCCGTTCGTAATTCGCAATTGCTTGCGCCCAGTTGCTTTGTCTGGCAAATACCTGAGCTAGACCATAGTAAGCTTCAGCGTAGCCAGGGTCTAGCCTAAGCGCACGATTGTAACTAGCAATAGCATCTTGAAAATTACCCTGTGCCATCAGGCTCCATCCGAGAGCATAATGCGCTTTGACATCCCGAGGGTTTAAGGAAATCGCGCGCCGATTGCTGTCGCTCGCACCCTGGAAATCTCTGTCCAGGTATAAAAGCCAACCTAAAGAATAGTGAAGAGAGGCATTATTAGGATTACGCACAATATAGTTTCTGATCAGATCAATAGCATGTTGTATGTCTATCTCAGCCAATCTATCGATGGCGGCAAAATTAGCAGGATCGATGTTGATGGCACGGACAAAGGCTCTACTCGCCTCCTCTTCATTGCCTAGCGACGCCCAGGCGTTGCCTAAAGCGAGATAGGCATCGACGTTATTAGAGTCGAGCTCAACCACTTTTTGATAGGTTGCGATCGCTTCGTCTGGTTTCTCTTGACTTAACAACACCTGACCCAGTTTTAAGTAAGCGGCTGCATATCTGCGGTCAATGCGGATAGCCTCGCAGTATGCTTCGATAGCCCCCGTCTGATTAGAAAAAAGATTATTCGCTGTGTCACCTCGATACATATAAGCACTGGCCAGGCTCCTCCTGATTTCACTTTCAAGTATGGTAGGGCGAGGTCTAAACAAGCTTACACGCTGCCCATTTCGTCTAGGCACTAGGCGGGATGTGCTTCGGTGAAGTGTAAGCCGTCGTTGTGTCGATGGGCTAGATGTGCTTCGGCGAAGTGTAAGCCGTCGTTGTGCCCCACCCGATCCACCAGGGCAGTAGGCATATATTGGTGCTCTGTCAAGCGCTAAGGCTTCGAATGCGTTGCTAAAGTCATCGAAGACTTCTGCTTGAGATAAGGATAAGGATCTTCTGCGATGAGCCCGGCCACGTCTTAGGTAGGCTTCGGCCAATTTCTGCTTGACCGTGTTGTTACGTCTCAATGGGAGACGTGATGGGAGACGCGGTGCTTCATTTGACTTATCCTGATAATCATTCCAATAGGTGAGCGCTTGGCGGTAATCGTCAATAGCCCGATCCAGGTTCTGATTTCTGCCACTGGAATAACGATCACCTCTATATTCATACGCCTTAGACAGTCCATACAAAGCCTCAGGGTAATCGGCATCGAGCCTTAGGGCTTGCTCAAATTGGCTGATCGCCCCTGCTATAGTGTTCCGTAGCCCCTGCTGCCCAAGCAGGGCCTGACCTAAGCGAGTATGGACATAGTGCGGGTTGCCAGGCCCCTGGCGCAAAACATCCCGAAAAATACGCTCCGCCTCACGATAGCGTCTGGCGCTCAGGGCTCGATTGCCTCGATCGATAAGTTGGTCAATATCTGGGTTACCAAAGAAGGTTTCACTCGCAGGTCTAGGTATTAAAAGTCTGGGTCTTTGAGCTGTCTGGCCAGACTCTTGAGGTGCCTGCGCCTGTGCGACGACAGCTAAAGGGGTAAATGCAAGCGTCAGGGCAAGTAGAACACTGATACGCATGGATGGTTATAAATACTCCATAGTCTTGTTTGGACATCAATCCGACAATAAAAGAATCTCTGATCTGCCAGGCGCTCGGAAGGGCCTCATGCTATCGCCCTCCTGTTCAAAACCGGGCTTGCGATTTTCTTGGTACACGGCTCCTCAACAGTACGGCTGTTATTGCCAGTGCCTTTCGACCTGTTGGTCACTTCGCTTCGATAAGTTCTAGTTCATATATTTGTTCTAAACCTTTGCTACAAGAACGATGATGGGAGGTTTTGATATCATGCAATGACCAAGCAGTTTTGATCTTTGTCATTAAGAAGTGCTGTAATGACCTTTAGTTTTGGCTATTTACTTTTGGCTCAAAATGGCAGTTGAAGTTGGAATAGGCACATCCGTGCTCCAGACAACAAATAGATTCAGCTGTTTACTTGTAAAGTGTGCAGGCAATCCCTCACCTAGGAATCCTAAATTATCGAGAGTGCCCATATTTTTGTGTAGGCCGTTGTTGGCTTAGTTAGAAGGCCAAACGAAATCGACTGGATACATGGGAAACTCATTTGTTAAGTGCTGAATACTGTTGCTTACCTGATTGACGACGAATCCTAGCACAACGCCTCCCACCAAAAGGGAAAAAAAGAGATGGCAGAGGTTCGTTGCAACCATCTTGGTCTCTTGTCTGGAGGGTATGTGCTTTGAGCGATAGATCTCTGGTAGAGCGAAAGTTTCTGGCAGACTGCTAATGTTAGGTAGATCGAAACCTTCTAGCTTACGGTAGGTGTTGCTCAAAGCTGCCTCATTTGAGTCGAAGCTATTGATGTGAAGATTTTTATCAGGAAGATTATCGTGCGGATATTGGTTGTTCATCTACTTTTCTCTAATGGTTGGGTTAGTAGAGTAAGAACCATTGCTCAGCCTTGCTGTTTGGGTTCTCCTGGATGTGAATAGGATCGAAACTCAAAGGTTATGCACGGATAAAAATAAAATCGCCTAGCGCTTCTAAAACAGCCGGTAGTTCAGGGAGAAGTGAATGCCGCTCTCCTGCAAGCTATTTCCTTCGTCGCTAATATTGACTAGCGGGATACCGATATCGAGGCGGGCATCGAAGCGATCGCCCATCTGCCACAGTGCCCCTAGCCCCAGTGAGGCCAGGGTGGGTTTCTCTGGATTGGGCGAGGTGACATTCCAGCCGTGGCCGACGTCAACAAACGGCACGAGCTGTAGCAGGCCATCGACTTCAGGTATTCGCAGCACCGGAAATCGGATTTCTGAAGAGAACAGTACGCCGCTGTCGATGAGTAGTGTATTTTGTCGGTAGCCTCGGACGGTCTGAGGGCCGCCTAAACCAAATTGTTCTAATGGGACCAGACTGTCAGTTGCTAGCTGCATGTCGCCTCGGATGAGAAATAGCAGGTCTTCGTCCAGCAGGCGTACCCACTGGGCCTGGCCCCGCCAGGCAAAAAAGCGGCTGTCAGAGCCTTCGTCACTGACGGTGGCGTCAAAGGCGTCTAAACCCAGGCTAAACTGCGAGCGCGCTGCAAACACCTGACTTGCCCCCCGTTGGGTCCACTCTTGGGCAAACCGCAGGGCCGAGATTCGGGTCCGCCCGTTCTCGTCAGCTCCTAGGGTTTGAAAGGGCAGCGCCTCGCCCAAGATATCTTCCAAAAACTCACTCTCGCTCTCTCGCCGAGAGGCTGTTAGGCTCAGGGCAAGCTCCTGCTCCGGTGTGCGGATAATGGGTTGGCGATAGGTCAGCTCGTAAAAGCGTGACTCGGACTGAATATCGAGAAAGTTAAACGGATCTTCGATCACCCGGCTGTCGGTAAAGCCAACGTTAGCTGCCAGTGTGCCGTCCGCCGCGTTGAGGGGAAAACGGTAGCTGGCATCTAGGGTATTGCTGCCGTCGGTATTGGCGTAGCCGACGCTCAACTGATCACCAAACCCTAACAGATTGCCGGAACTCACGGTTGCGCCCCGCCGAAAGCTGCCCACGCTCGGTGAGCGGCCATTGTCGGTCTGTAGCGTCACGTCGAACGTATCGGCTTCGACCACCACTACGTTTAGAAGGCTGCTACCCGGCTGCACCCCCGCCGAAAGCTCGGCTGAAATACTGTCAATCAGTGGGTCAAGCTGAAGCAGCTGGAGGGCATCGAGCAGTTCGTTGGTATTGAGAACAGGCGTCGCGGCCCGCCGCAGTCGTTGCCGCACGTAGCCCGCATTGAGCCGCCCACTCACCTCAACATTGATGGTTTCGAGCTGGCCTTCGATCATCTGAATCGTGACCGTACCCTCGGTCAGCGTCTGAGGCAGAATCACTGCGCCGGAGGTGACGAAGCCCCCGTCAACGTAGCGCTGCGTAACAGCAGAACGGGCCTGGAGCAGCTCAGCAAAGGAAAGGGGCCGCCCGGTGTAGGGGGCCAGCACGGCTTCTAGCGCGTCGTCATCGATTACGGTATTGCCCTCGACCACAAAGCGCTCCACGACAATTTCGGCGGGAACATCGGGGGTCGGTGGGAGGGCAGGCTCCGTTGCAGGTGGGGTTAACAGCTCCTCCGGTGGTGGTAAGGGTGTGAGTTCTGGCTGGGGTAGGGGCTGGGCGGATGGAGGTTCGGCAACCTGGGCGATGGGCGGCAGTATTTCGATGGGCGGCAGTGGTTCAGGCTTATAGCAGTTCTCAGTTGGGATGAATATATCCTGGCGGGGGGAGGTGGGGGCGTATTCAAGAAGGTTGGGAATCGCTATAGATTCAACAGGGGTAGGAGGAACGACAATAAAACTTTGTGCCAGTAGCGCAATGATCATGATTGAGGTTGTTTCTATTAAAAATATCAATTTGATTAATCAACAAACCCTATCGATTACCCTCGATACTCCCCGCAGTTTATCCCCAATTCACCCAAAGGGCTTGATGATAGTTCTGCCATGGTGTAACAAGGTCGAGACACATGACCTTACTCACTGACAGCTAAGAAAAACGTATGTGAAATTGGCCTCTTAGAGAAATTTGGGCACATAATAATCTACGCGGAGGATTTACGCGAATCTGCCTTATGAAGCACCAGCGGTCTGGATTTCAGCATGGACTACCTCTAAGATAGGACGTACATTGCTGATGTCTTGACTCTATGCTGAAACGTGCTTCGGTCACTGAGCAGTTTTCGACCTTTATCGAACTCGCGGACGAACGGTTCAGCCGGTGGGTACCTGATGGGCGACTGACGCGGAGCATGACGGCAGCCCTGGAGCATTTTCACGAACAGAGCGGACGGTCTGCTGAGGGGAAAGTGTTGAGCGAGTTTTGGACGGTCTACTGGCATAGGCGCTGGCGTGAAGGTCTCTCAGAACGGGAGGTTAGTCTCTCATACGGCCACCTGGCCGCTTTTGTACAAGAAGCCTGCTACTGGGCAGCTCAGAAGACCACGTCGTTTTCAAGCAGCCGGTATACGTTGGTTGACTATTTTCAGCTTGCGATCGCACGCCTCGACACCGTACTCAAACACTTTTCCCCAGAGCGAGGGTCGCGACTGGATGCCTATGCCCACACCGCCTTTAAGAATCTCATTCGTGAGACCCTGCGGCAGCGAAAGGAAATTGACATTTGTAGCGACTGGGCCCTGCTTTTGCGGATTAGCCAGAAGCGCCTGGAGGAATCGTTGCGGGCAGCAGGGCAGACAGATATCGACCCATCGGTGCTGGTTTGGCGCTGCTTTAAGGTTGCCTATGAGCCCTCACGCCATACCACCCGGCAGCTAGAGCAGGCCGACGCGGCATTTTGGCAGGCGATCGCCCGTGAATATAGCCAGCAGCGGCAAACCCTGACCTCGGTGTTGCCAAACACCGATGCTAAAGCACTAATGCAGACGCTACGACGCTGTGCTGCCGCCGCCCGCGCCTACCTTTACCCTAACGTGGCCTCGCTAAATGTGCCCTATCCTGGTCGAGACAGCGGCGAGGTGCAGGACACCCTACCGAACCCGGAGGCAGATTCTATTTTGGATGCGATGGTGACCGCAGAGGAGATGGCTGCCCGCCGCCAGCAGCAGACTGAGATCGATCGGGTGCTGCGCGAGGCCTTACAGCAGCTTTCGGACGAGGCGCAGCAGATTTTGATCCTGTACTACCAAGAGAACCAGACTCAGCAGCAGATTGCCCAGACCCTGGACATTAAGCAGTACACCGTCTCGCGCCGGTTAAGCAAGGCCCGAGAGTCGATGCTCAAACAAATTGCCATTTGGAGCCGCGATACCCTACATATTTCGCTGACTTCAGACGTATTGACCAGTATCAACACCGTTCTTGAAGAGTGGTTACAGCGTTACTACGGCGCGCTTGACCCTGAGGAAGCCCTATGACCCGACTGAGTTTTGCCAATCATCTTTTGCTTGAGCTAGCGCCTGCCCCGCCCACTGAGAACTGGCAGGTGCATATCAACCGACTCTGTTTACAGGGGCTCGCCCCCTGGCTGGCGGATGAGTTTGCCGTGAGCGCCCGGCAGCTAGAGACGGTGGCGCGATCTCACACTGCCATTTGGGATTTAGTTAGCGGCAGCGCTGTCCAAATTGGTGAAGCCACCCGACTGGTACTGGTGCCCTCGGCGGCCATTGACTTGAGTGAACTGCGGGTGCCCCAGGAGTGGGTAGATATTCCAAGCTGGGTCGGCGACTATTACGTCGGGGTGAGAGTCAACCCCAACAGTGGGCAGCTCTGTGTGTGGGGCTACACTACCCATGTCCGTCTAAAGCAGCAGGGCCGCTACGATGCGGCGGACCGCAGCTACTGCCTGGACGGCGAGGTCGTCACTGACTTAGCCGTGCTGCCCGTTGTCCGCGCCCTGGGCGTGACAGAACCGACTCGGTCGAACGTCGCGGCCCTGCCAGAGCTGCCCGTAGCCCAGGTGGAATCACTGGTGCAGCGGCTGACCCGCCCGGACTGCCTGATGCCGCGTTTGGCCGTGCCGTTTTCGCTCTGGGGGGCGCTGCTGGCCGATGCAACAGTGCGATCTCGCCTCTCTGGGCACCCTGCCACAAACCTCAGCCAGTGGCTCAGCCGCATCACCCAAGCTGACGCTGCAAACTGGCTGTCGCTGGGCTGGCAAACGCTGGAGTCGCTGCTGCCCGCCCCCCAGGCGGCGATGGCCTTTCGCACTGGCGGGACCGCCGTGCGAGGGGGAAAGCGCCTGACGCTGGGTACGGGTGAAACAAGCACGGTAGTGCTGCTGGTCGCGGTAGAGTCGGAGACAGACGAGCGCGTGAGCATGCGAGTGCAGCTACGGCCCGAAGCGGCGGCCAGCCTGCCAGACGATCTCGAAATCAGCCTGCTCTCTCCAACAGGTGAAGCAGTGCAAACCGTGCGCCGCCAGCCGCTAGATGACTACATTCAGCTCAAGCGGTTTCGGCTGCCGCCTGGTTACAACTTTACGATTCAGGTGCGCTCCGGTTCGGTAACGGTGCAGGAGCCGTTTATGACTTAATGTTCAAACCGGGTTCACAAAAGCACCGATCATGAAACAGCGCGCACTGCTTACACTCGGGCCAGGAAACTGGCAGCAAGGGTTTGCCAGCATCACCCTACAGCTTTGGGAGGCGGGCAGCAGTCCCCCTGTGCAGTTCTCCGGTAGCCTTCCCCCTGCGCTCGACTTAGACGCAGTATTTCAGCGGTGGCGATCGCTCTATGCTGCTCTCTACGGCAACTGCGGCGTCTGGAGGCGGGTTGTCCCCGCCACTGCGTTCCGCTCAGCGGGTGCTCCAAGTGATTTTCCAGACGATTTTCCAGACGACTTTCCCATCGACATCGACGAAGACGACATCACCCACGTCTCGACTGCTGAGTTTGAACAGTTGGGGCAGGATCTGCGGCAGCAGCTTAACGGCTGGCTAGAGTCAGACGCCTTTCGTCCCATCGATCGCAAGCTCCGCACTCACTTGTCTCGCAGCGACGAGATTCGCATCATTTTGGCGGCAGAGAACCCAGACGTGCTGCGCTACCCGTGGCAGCTTTGGCAGCTCTTTGAAGACTACCCCCAGTCGGAACTGGCCCTGAGCCCGCTTAACTATCAGCGCTCGGTAAAAAAGCCCCAGGCTAAAGGCCATAGCCGGGTTTCGGTGCTGGCGATGCTGGGTAACGCCGAGGGTATTGACGTGGGCACCGACCAGCGGATTTTGGCGGCTTTGCCGGGGGCGGATGTGACCCTGCTGGCAGAGCCTACCCTGGATGAGCTGCACCAGCAGCTCTGGCACGGCACCTGGGATATTTTCTTTTTTGCAGGGCACAGCTCTAGTCAGAATGAGGGCGTGCTTCAGCTTAATCAGACTGAAACGATTACGCTGATACGGCTCAAGTACGCGCTGCGAAACGCTATCGCCCAAGGGCTGCAGCTAGCTATCTTTAACTCCTGCGACGGGCTGGGGCTGGCCTGGGACCTGGCTGATCTGCACATTCCCCAGGTGATAGTCATGCGCGAGCCGGTGCCCGATGTGGTAGCTCACGCCTTTCTCAAGCACTTTCTCACTGCCTTTGCCAACGGTCAGCCGCTCTACCTAGCTGTCCGTGCCGCTCGCGAACAGCTCCAGCCGCTAGAGTCGCTGTGCCCCTGTGCCACCTGGCTACCCGTGATTGTGCAAAACCCAGCGGAGCTGACGATCAGCTGGCAGGCGCTGCAAGATGGTCCTAACGCCCAGTCCACAGTGCCCTCACCGCCAGCGAAACGTCCGGCCACTCAGACGCCGGTAAAGTCAAAGAGGCAACTGCGATCGCTCTGGGCACCTCTACTCTCTACTACGGTTGTTGTGACACTGCGACTGCTGGGGGGCCTAGAATCGTTAGAGCTATCAGCACTGGACCGCCTGATGCGGCTGCGGCCCGCCGAGCTGCCGGATCCTCGCTTTCTGGTGGTCACCATTGGCGAAGCCGACATTCAAGCTCAGCCTCCCGAGCGTCGGGGTTCCTTATCAGATGCGGCGCTAGAGCGCTTGTTAGACATGCTAGATCAGCACCAGGCCCGTGTGGTAGGCCTGGACATCTACCGCGACTACCCCGTCAGTCCTGACCATCCAGCGCTGGCTGCTCGCCTTCAGACCGGAGAGAATCTGGTGGGGGTTTGCAAGAGTCGCGATCGCGAGTTGGACCCGGTTGGTGTTGATCCGCCCCCGGAGCTAGCGAAATCGCTGGTCGGCTTTAGCGACTTTTTGGACGATCCAGACGGGGTGGTGCGGCGGCATCTGGTGGCGCTAGAGGCAGACCCGGCCTCGACCTGCACAACGTCCTATGCATTTAGTGCGCGTCTCGCGTTTCTTTATCTCCAGGGCGAAGGCATGGTTGCAGACTTTAACGAGGCCGAAAATTTGGTACTTGGCAAGGCGATCTTTCCCCGGATTCGACCCCGCAGCGGCGGCTATCAGCCCATCGACGCGGGCGGCTATCAAATCCTGCTCAACTACCGCGCCCTGTCCACCCCCAGCGACGTTGCCAATCAGGTCTCGCTGACCCAGGTGCTTGAGGGGCAGGTCAACCCTGAGGCGATTCGCGATCGCATCGTGCTGATTGGGGTGACGGCTAACAGCATCACTGACGACTGGGCGACCCCCTACGGGGCCAGCAGTGGTAATAAGACGGCGGGCGTGTTTGTGCAAGCGCAGATGACCAGTCATCTGATCAGCGCGGCGCTCGGAGAGCGGCCTGTGTTAACTGTGTGGCCCATGGGGGGCGATAGTCTCTGGATTAGCGGCTGGGCCATTCTAGGGTGGGCCGCTGGGGTGATGGCTGTAGGGAGGCGGGGCCGCTGGGGGCTGGCCCTAGCGGCCATTGGGTTAGCTGTGCTGGGAGTCAGTAGCCTTGGGCTGCTGACGGTGGGCTACTGGGTGCCGCTGGTGCCAGCCGGACTCGCGTTGGTGGGGGCGGGGTTAGGTACCGCTACCTGGCGTCATTCGTCTCGTTCTGGTTAAGCCTGTTTTGTTAAGCCTGTTTTGTTTAAGCCGATTGTTCTTGCGCTGCTTTAGTTTTTGTTTATCGCCGTGTCGGTTGCGACACGCTCATGCTCTATGCAATTCATCTCTAAACTCAAGACCGCCAAGGTGCTTCGTTCTGCTAGCGCTGCAGGCCTGACGCTGATGGCGCTGCTGAGCCCGTCACCGGCGACGGCTAACCCCAGTAACGTTCTCTTTAACGCGCCGCCGCCGCCGAGTGGCCTGGGGGCACCGACTGGCCGCCGCGACGGGGGCGCAAGCCGGGGCAACTGCCCAGACTATGGCAACCTGGCAGCCCTGGTGCCGATAGTCGAAGGGACGGTGTGGGGCCAAACCACAACAGCGCAGCCCACGCTATGGTTTTACCTGCCTGCGACAGTGACGCCCGAGCAGCCCATTGAGCTAGTGGTGCAGGCTGCGAATGACGACGTGCTTTATATGACGACGCTCGCGGTGGATGCCGCCGCCGGGAATATTGCGATCGCGCTGCCCAAAACCATCACCTTGCCCATCGGCGAACCCCACTACTGGACATTGGCGCTCTATTGCGACCCAGAGCAGCCCGCCTCGTCGGTATTTGTCAGAGGCACGATTGAGCGAGTCGCGGCAGATGGGGTAGAGCCGCTGCTGGTAGATACGGTGCCGTCTCTGTCGTTGGCCCAAGACTACGCCAACGCCGGAGTCTGGCACGATGCCCTGACGATACTGGGCGCATTGCAGCAGTCAGACCCAGCCAGCAGCGACAGTCAGACGCTCTGGACAGCACTCCTGGAGCAAGTGGGTCTGGCGGCGGCGGCGACGGCTCCCATCCAGCCCTGCTGTGAGGCGGAGTGAGCATTTTTGGGATGGGTTGATCGATTGTTTACCTGGCCCCCTGCATAAATTCCGCAGGGACACGGTATACACCCTTAGATGATGCAATCCCTAACCTAACATTTGGAGGTTATTATGCAACTCAAGTACCGTGGCATCGCTTATACCCCAAAGCCTCAAACAATTGAATATCCTTTTTCTGAACCGGGCTGCTATCGGCGCAGCCCCATCCAGCTCGGCGAGCCTCATCCCAAGCTGGGGCTGCGCAAGTCTCGTCAGCTGGTGTATCGCGGCGTACCCTACCTGGCGCACTAGCGGCTCGTTAGTACAACACAATTGACAGAATCTTGAGACAGACGATTCGCGCGACCTGCCCACCACAGGTTGCGCTTTTTTTCGCCGCTCAAAAAAACTGTGGGTAAAACTGTGGGTTGCGAAGTATTAAGCAACTATTTTTTTGCCGTATGCTTACGGAAGCGTTTTCCGGTGTCCTTTGCTGAACCGTCTAGCTATATGACGATGACAACACCGCTCAAACTCCCCTGCCTGACGCTCCTTGCCCTCGGGGTCGCGCTCCAGGGTCGCGCTATCGCTCAGGTTATCCCTGACGGCACGCTAGGGGTAGAGTCCTCACAGCTTTTTGATGTCTCAGCAGTAGAGCAGCTGATTCGCGGCGGTGCCCTGCGAGACGAGAACCTGTTTCACAGCTTTGAGCAGTTCAGCATCGGCGAGGGCGGGCAAGTCACCTTCGACAACCCGGCAGCGGTGCAACGCGTGTTTAGCCGGGTAACGGGCGACCTGCCCTCAGAGATTTTTGGCACCCTGGGCAGTACAGGCACTGCCGATGTGTATTTCCTTAACCCCAACGGTATTGTTTTTGGCCCTAACGCACGGTTAAATGTGGGCGGTTCGTTTGTAGCATCGACCGCAGATACCTTTGAATTTGCTGATTCGGGTGTCTACAGTGCTCGGAACCCGGAGGTACCATCCTCACTCCTGACTATTTTACCCTCGGCTCTGCAGTTTGGTCAGGTACTTCTAGGAGAGATTCTGGTTCAGTCGACAGCAGATAATCAGGGTTTGCAGGTTTCTAGGGGCGAAAGCTTGGTGCTTCTGGGTGGGCCAGTCACTGTCGATGGTGGCTTTCTTACAGCCGAGGAAGGACGGGTTGAAGTCGGTGCAGCTCAAGAGGGGTCTATACAAGTAGCATTAAACGGACAGCTCACGTTTGCAGCAGGCTTGAACCGAGAGAGTGTAACAATAAAAAACGACGCTTTTGTAAATGTAGCTCTTGGTAACAGCGGCGATATTCAGATAACTGCCCGAGACATTGAAATCTCCGACAGCGCGCTGAATACCGGAATTAGTCAGGGGCTTGGCAATTCAGGAAGTCAGGCCGGCGATGTTGTTTTGACCGCAACAGAAAGCATTAGAATCATAGATAGCCCCATTTTTAATGATGTAGGCATTGGCGCAGTTGGCAACAGCGGCAATATAAGAATTATCGCTCCTACAGTAGAGGTACAGGATGGGGGGCAGTTTTCAGCGATCGCTTTGGGTGAGGGCGACGCGGGTAGCGTCATCATCAACGCCAGCGACAGCGTTACCTTTACTGGAGAGACTGAAACTGGAGCTCCCAGTAGTGCCTTCAGCATAGTAGCACCGGGTGGTAGTGGCAGTGGTGGTGACATCGAAATTATTACCGCCATACTAGAAGTCCTTAACGGAGCGGTGCTTTCAGCTAGCGCTTTTGGTGAGGGCGACGCAGGCAGCATTATCATCAATGCCAGCGAAAGCGTTACCTTTGCCGGAGAAGGAGAATCTGGGTTGGGTAGCGGTGCATTTAGTGCGGTAGAGGGGAGTGCCGCTGGCAGCGGCGGTAAGATTGAGATTACTACCTCGGTACTGGTTATGCTAGATGGGGCTCAGCTTTCAGCTAGCGCTTTTGGTGAGGGCGACGCAGGCATTATCATCATCAACGCCAGTGATCGCGCCACCTTTGCCAGAGAAGACAGCCAGGGATTGCCTAGTGGGGCATTTAGCTCGGTAGGGGAGAATGGCGTTGGTCGTGGTGGTGACATCGAGATTATTACATCTGTATTAGAGGTACTGGATGGAGCTCAAATCGGATCTGGTACTTTTGGAGAGGGCAATGCGGGTAATGTTATTATTAACGCTGGAAATCGAATAACCTTTTCTGGAGAAGACAACGAGGGATTTCCCAGTGGGGCATTTAGCTCGGTAGAAGAGAATGGTATTGGTAATGGCGGCGACATCGAGATTAGTACCTTCATGCTAGAAGTACTCAACGGGGCTGAAATCTCAGCTGAGACCCTTGGCGAGGGCAATTCGGGTACTGTAACTATTAATAGTCGTAGCCACGTTAATCTTAACCAAGGTGGCATTGTAACAAACAGCGCTAGCCTCACTGGTCGAGGAGGCGATATCGCTATCACAACTCCACTGATTACTCTAGTCGAGCAGTCAGAAATTTTGACTCAAACAGTTGCTACCGATGGGGGCAACATCACGCTCAACCTAGACAACCTGCTTGTTCTCACCGACAACAGTATCATCTCGACTGAAGCAGGTACTGCAGGCGCAGGGGGCGACGGTGGCGACATCGATATTAACACTCAGTTCATTGCCACTCGGCTTAGCGAAAACAGCGACATTGTTGCAAACGCCTTCGATGGTGACGGTGGCAACGTCGATATCGCTGCTACAGACGGTATCTTTGGCATCGTGCCCCGCCCTTTACGCACCCCCCAAAGCGACATCACCGCCAGCTCTCGCAACGGTGTCTCGGGCGATATTGCTATTCAAAGCCCCGACGTAGACCCCAACGAGTCCACGACCGAACTGCCTACGGCCCTTGACGCACCTGACGTGATCCAGAGCTGCCGTGAAGCTTACGTGCAGTCAGGGAGCGAGTTTGTAGTCACCGGACGGGGCGGGTTGCCCCAAGGTCCCCTAGATTCAGCATCAACAACTCTGTGGCAAGACGTGCTGCCCATTGAGAGCAATAACCCGGTTATGTCCGAGCCTGCAGCCTTGGACTTCGACGAGACAGCCGTTCCTGCCCCCATTGTCGAAGTCCAGGGCTGGATTAAGAATGCGCAAGGTCAAATTGTGCTAGTAGCCGAAGACCCACAGCAGGCCACGATCGGTCAGCCGCTCGCCTGCCAGGGGTAGCGGTTAAGTTATTCAGATGCTTCGCTAGACGAGTGCATATATCTCACAGCTGCACCCTATACACCTCCAGATGATTCAATTCCTCTCTGGAGATACTATGCAACTCAAGTATCACGGCATTGCTTATACACCTAAGCTTCAAAAACCTGAATATATTCTGACTATGACAGGCTGTTATCGCAGCTATCATACCACCCGACCAAAACCCCGACTCTGTACTGCTCGCCAGCTCATTTATCGCGGTGTACCGTACGAGATAAATTAACTCCCCGACTTCTGGCGATTTTTTTGCAGTCGAGCTGTGCGGTTTGTATCTCAGCAGACCGCACTTTCTTGTGAAAACTAGCTGAAGAGTTCGCTGCAGCCAGTGCTGAATCACTGGCTAACACTATTTAGAAAACGTAGCTCTGGAGAGCACTAGTTACGGTGGACTTGATCGTGCCATTAGTCTACCCATCAAGGGTTTAAGCTTTCCTCCACTTTTTCACTCTCCCTGCCTCCTGAATGCTGCCGAAAGTTGAACCTGCGTGCTGCATACTCGATACTCTTCAACCATATATCAGATTGGGAGACCACTCATTCTTCCTCATCAACTCAATTCAAAAGAGAAAAACAATGACTCAAATCATTCAAGGTGGCAATGGTCAAGTCGCTAACGACTTTATCGGTATTGATCACCCAACGATTGGTAGATTAGAGCAGGTCCATAAAGCAACTGATCTTCTACACCATTGACGACAATACTATTCTGGCTGAATTGTCTAACATTTACTTAAATGACTTGATGAGTTCACAAGGGAAGAATTCTCCCATCACGGGAGGCCTGGACTCGAGCTTCATATTTGGCACAAAAAATACCATTTTCGATGGGGATCTTGCCTATGCAGGAGGTGCCTTTGACCTTGCTCCAGTGTAGCACCAGCATTGACTGGATTCAATCGTCAGTTGAGTCAGATTATTAGATATAGAAGAATCTTTTTTAGATAGCATAACTATTCTCAACAGATTCTTCTTTTACCGCATCGTCAATGGTTTATTTTTTGTCAATAACTATCTAAATCAGGCCCAAGTTGCGCCTTTTGAGGTTTCTTCGTGAAAACTCGAATCTAGAAGTGGCTAGCCGTACACCCCTATCCCAGAAGATTCTCTTATGTTTTGCACTTCGTTTCTCTACACACTCGATTTATTTAGCACAGCTGTTTTTGCTGCAAGTGGTGCGCTTGTTGCTCGGGAGCAGCATCATAACAGTTTAATTGCTGTTGGCTATGCGATTTTGACTGCAGTCGGCGGCGGCACCTTGCGAGATATTTTGTTGAGGCAACCTATTTTCTGGACAAAGTCACCTGCTTATTTTTTGTTGGCGATGTCTGTAGGGCTATTTATTTTTGTTTTCTCTGCGTTTGCTCGACTGCGTCGTCGTCAGCTTTGGCTGGTGGATGCGATTGGATTGGCGACCTTTACTATAATTGGTACACAACATGTACTACAGCTTCCAATTGCAGCCTCTCTTTCACAGCTGATGAGATGGCTACCACCAGCAATGGGGCTAATGACTGGAGTTGGTGGAGGTGTTGTACGCGATCTTCTCAGTTGTCAAATGCCCTACATACTGAAATGTCCAGGCTATGCAGTGGCTTCATTCACAGGTGGCTCTGTCTATTATGTATTGGCAAATCTGCAGATGCCTAAGTTTATAGCGATTGGGGGGGCGATCGCAACTGTCCTATTCATCCTGGTCTCATCAGCAAGGCCCTCTCATGGTTAGCATGTTTTGAGTCAAAACACATCACGTTGGTCAAAAGCATCACAGCCAGTTGCCGACCAGCACAAGTGCTGCCCAAAAGTAAGGGGCTCGATAGTCTGGGTCGTTCAGTAAGGCAAGCTGGGCCTGGCGCAGGGCTTCGGCCTTAGAGGTATTGGGCTTGATCAGCTGTTCGTAGAGCTTCCCGACGAGAAACGCGCCAGAAGCATCGTCCAGATTCCACAGTGATGCAATGGTGCTGCGGGCCCCAGCCCGTACGGCCACGCCCGCTAGACCCAGAGCTGCTCGGTCATCCCCTGCCGCCGTCTGGCAGGCGCTCAGAATCAGCAACTCAATTGGTGTTTGGCGAGTTTGGTCACCCGTTCTCAAAATCGAACTAATCTCGTTTACGTTCAACGGACGGTCCCAGGCCAGAATGAAGGTATCCTCAGCGCGAGAGCTGAACTGGCCATGGGTCGCTAGATGCACCACCGGATAGGACAGCGCTTCTACTTTTTCTAGTAGGGCTTCGCTGGTGAAGTTCTCGTCAAAGAGCACCTCACTGGGAACGGTGTCCTTAATCTTTTCTAGCTCCAGCCCAACATTCTCCAAAGCGCTGAACCCGTGGCGTGACTCAGCGAGCCCGCCTGCCAGGGTTTCTAATCCCTGCTGCTGTAGTGGTCGAGGTGCAATCAGCTGTAGTCCCGGCGTCAGGGCTACGCTGTAGTCCTCAATCAGGTAGCGCTCGCCGTCGTACAGCACGCTCATGGGCACTGACCGCAGAGACCCGTCGAGCACAAACACCAGGGTATCCACATCGCTCTGGCGCAGGTCGGCCTCAATGGGGCGAATCAGCCAGTTATACACCTCCTCACTCACCGACTTGGCGGCAGCGGTGACAAACGGACGAGTCAGGTTGCGCCCTAGTTTAACTAGGGTTTCGTCTACCTGATCGCGGGAGACCGGGGCAGAGTGGTGCTGCAAGGGCTGGTTTGGCAGGCTGACCACCACCTCAATGCGATCGCGCAGCAAAATCGGATAGATGACCGCCGCGCTGGTCTGATCCACCTCGTCCAGTGCTACTGCCTGTCCCTCAATGCAGGCCGACTGAAAGAAGTTGTTTAATTCTGCAATCTGCAACGACTCAATCACATCCCGTGCCTGCTGAAGTTGGTCAGGGCCAGCGCCAGGGTTTAGCAGCAGGTTCACATACTCGCGGTAGACCGGCTCGACGCTCTCGCGAAAGGAGAACTGCTGGTCAGGGGCAATCGCTGCCAGGTCATAGCGCAATGACTGAAGCGACTGAAAGGCAGTTTTGTAGGCTGCGATCGCACCCTCAGTGTTATCCTGTGCCTTGAGAATGCGCCCCAGCTGCCATTGCCACTGGTAGGCAATATCATTGGCGTTAAGTGCTTGAGCAATCAGCAGCGCGTCTTCGGTCAGTGCCTTTGCATTCGCCCACTGTTGGGTGGTCTCGTAGGCATTGCCCAGGTAGCCAGTAGCGTAGGCTTCGGCATAGCGGTCTCCCAGGGCCTTTGCCTGCTGTACCGTCGTCCCTAGCAGTTCTGCCGCCGTTTGCGTAGACCCCGCCCGCTGAGACTGAATCAGACGATGGGCAAAGCTGACCTGGGTATACAAACTGGCTCGACTCGGCGGCAGCGCTTCAAGCTGGGCTGGCAGCGCTGCCGCCAGCGACTCAGCCGCCTCCCAGGACGCGGTCGTCAGCAGCAGCCCAAACTCATCTACCCGCGCCTGGGCCTGTCGCAGGGGGTCAGGGGTTACGTCAGCCGCCTGTCGGTAATATGCCCGCGCATCCTCCGGCTGCTGCTGGCGCTGGGCCAGATGGCCTAAACTCAGTAGCAGCGCCGCCTGTTCCTGGGTCAATGCCTGAGTCTGGGCAATGTCTAGACCTTCTGTATAAACCGCCTCAGCCGCTTCGAGATCGCCAATGGCCTGGAGCGTGTCACCCAGGCTGTGGAGCCCCAGTGTCTTAATTGTGGGATTAGCCTGGCCGAGCTGGGCCTGCACCTGGTCGAGCCGGTCGCGGGCTTGTAGAAAGTACCCTAGCCCCTGGAGAGTCCTCGCCTGATTGATCAAACTGCCTGTGTAGCGCTGGATATCGCCCGCTTGCTGATAGTACTCACCCGCCTGCTGCCAGCTTTGTAGGGCCGTATTTAGCTCACCCTGGCTAAACTGCAAGGCCCCCTGCGTATTGAGCACCTGTCCCTGGATAATCAATGCCTGGTTCGGGTCCACGCCGTTCTCGCCGCTAGCCTGCCAGCGGTTTGTTTGCTCAAGACTGTGCGCAATCGCGGCCTCTGCCTGGGGCCAGTCGCCCCGATGCTGATAAGCCATCGACAGATAGCTGAAGGCCAGCGCCTCTTGAAGCGGGGCACCCTGCTGCTGAAATTGTTGGGCGGCAGACTGCCAAGCGGCAATCGCCTGATCAATTTGCTGAGCCTGATAGGCGCTGCGTCCACGTTCTAATAGGCTCTGGGTACTAGATATCTCGTTTGGGGTTGCAGCCTGGACATTGAGCAATCCTAGCGGCGGGATAGCCTGGGTGAAGGTTAGTGCAAGTGCCAGAAAGAATCCGACAAGAAAATAGAGCGATCGCTTCAGAAATTGAGACATGGGGCTAACGATTTCAAAGTTAATAACGCTCTTTATTGACTTTCGCTGAAAGATAAATGCATCGACCATGTTGCGTGCTTTCAAGATGTATCCATTGGAGAGACTGTGAACGGAAAATCAACGTTTCAGCTTTTCTCTGTCTAGAGTCAATAAAGAGCGTTAACTCAAGCGGGCTGTATCAGCAGCTAATCGGAGAGAAAAGAACGGCGTGACTATCAGAAACAGGGAATGCCCAACACAATTGCCAGGAAATTGCAACCCTCAGCTGGCCGTTACTCTTTAAATAGAAACCGAGGCTAGCAATTGACTGATGGCTAATGATAAAACAAATACAATAGAGAGCTTAATAAATCAATCGCAATTCAGGTAAATTAAGCCACTCATAAAGCAGTCAGTACAGTCTCTCTCGAGCACCCAGGCCACTCAAACGGCTGAATCCTTTCCCACCAATAGCAAGGTCACCTATCAGAAGGATCGGTTTGTCATTCAACGCTACCGCCGACAAACCCCCGATGATTTAGCCCAATTGGGGGTGTGGTCACCTAAGCCTGGGAGTCGCCCCCCAGACTCGGCTTGTCGGGTAAAGGAGGATAAGTCGCCTTACCTCCCTCCCCTCAGAACCGGACGTGGCACTTACATGCCATCCGGCTCAAGCCTTCTGCGACTCAGAAGGGGGTGTCCATGTGTAGGTGCTGATGACACACTTTGTGAAGGTGAAGTAGGTTTTCAACCCGGTCTGTACCTCCGTCTGCCACCTTGAGTACATGGTGGGTATGCAGTTGCTCTCCGTTAAACAGGTGTTCTTCACAGACTGGACATTGCCAATTTTGGTTCTCTGCAACTTGGTAGTGTTTCGAGCCTTTGGCCCAGTAAGTTTTACCTTGCCGGGTTTGACGCAGTTGCCAGTATATTCTGAGCGTGGGGTCATCTGGTGACGCCTTGCCAGTAACCTTGACATGGCGTTCAATGGGGATGGTTGCTAAGTGAGTCAGGGAGTAGTTAATGGCCCGACCATCTCGGCTTACCGCCGGGGCAGTAAAGTGCCATTTCTTTCCCCGAAACACTTTGAAGTATTGGTCTACCACCCATCGTTTCCCTTTTCTGGGATGCCTTTTCCTGCACCATTGGAAGAGGGCTTTCCAGAGGTAATGGTCGAGGGAAGAGAAGACCTTCGCGCTGTTAACATGCCTGTAGTAATTGGCCCATCCTCTAAGAATTGGGTTGAGGTGTCCGATGACAATTTCCGGCTTATTCGAGGGATTGGCTCTAAGCCAGTCTCTGATCCGCTGGAGGATATCTTTCACCTTCTGTTTCGCTGGGGTGATCAGGCATTTGCCTTTGAATTGTCTGACATTAAATCCGAGGAAGTCGAAACCCTGTTCGATATGAACAATTTTCGTCTTTTCTCGATTGAATGTCAGCCCCCTTTGTTTTAGCCAATCCTCTAAGATGGGTTTGATAGCTTCAATGTCTTCCTTGGAAGGCGCAGTCACAATGATGTCATCCGCATAGCGGATAAATCCATACTTATTGCTCCATACGCGTTTGGTTCGATATCTCCCTGTTTTCTGGTTGAAATTGCGATATTCTTTTACCTTTTTGAATTGAGATAAAAGTTCTTCTATTCCATCCAGTGCGATATTCGCAAGTACAGGTGAGATGATGCCACCTTGGGCGGTTCCGCTTTCTGTTGGATGAAACACTTCTGCTTCAATATATCCTGCTTTCAGCCATTGTTTGATGAGTCCTCTGCCAGGAATTAGTCCAATAGCGTTGAGGATGTAATCGTGGCTGATATTTTTAAATGCGCCTTTTATATCGGTGTCTAAAGCCCAAGTATCGACGCCTTTCCTCAGTCGAGAATGACATTGTTTAATGGCATCTTGACAACTGCGCCCAGGGCGAAAACCATAGCTATGAGCCTCAAACCGTTCTTCCCAGCTCGGTTCTAGCGCATTTTTTACAATTGCTTGTGCGACTCGATTTTTGAGTGTAGGAATGCTTAATGGACGACGTTTCTTTCCATTATCCTTGGGGATATATAGCAATTTCAGGTCAGTTGAGGTACGATTTTAGGCTATAGCAACAGACTACTAGGGAGATAGCACCGATGCCGAAAGCTTACTCATTGGACTTACGCCAGAAGATCGTTGATGCTTACGACCGAGGCGGTATCTCTCAGCGGGGGCTTGCCAAACATTTCGGGGTGGCCAAGAGCTTTATCGAAAAACTCCTGAAGCAGCACCGAGAGACGGGTTCGATTGCGCCCAAGGTCAGAGAGCAGCAAACCCCGCCCAAACTCAATGAGGCGCATCGAGCTGTCCTAGCTGAACTAGTAGGGGCCAACAACGATGCTACGCTGGCAGAACTCAGTGACCAAGTCTACGAGCACACTGGCATTCGGGTCGGAACGACAACGATGCATAATACCCTGAAGAAGATGGGGCTGAGCGTCAAAAAAAACGCTCTACCCCGACCTCAAAGCCACTGAGCGGGTTCAGAAGGCGCGAGTAGCATTTTGGCAGCAGGTTCAGACCATCTTGGCTAAAGACCTTATCTTCATCGATGAGTCCGGTGTGAACCTAGCGATGATCCGATTGCGGGCTCGGTCTGCCAAGGGCACACGGGCGTATAGCAGCAAGCCGAGCAAACGCGGTCAAAACGTTTCCATCATCGGTGCGCTTGGCCTCAAAGGGGTCGTCACTGACTACAGCTTGATGGGGGCAACCGATGGTCTGACGTTTGAAGCGTTCATCAGCCAGAGGCTTGTGCCAAAGCTGTGGAAAGGCGCTTGCGTTGTGATGGACAATTGCTCAGTGCATTTGGGCGAGGCGGTTCGCGAACTGATCGAGGCAGCAGGGGCTCAGCTGCTCTACTTGCCCCCTTACTCACCTGATTTCTCGCCCATCGAGAACTGCTGGTCTAAGCTCAAGAGTATGCTCAGAACTACCGGTGCGAGAACCTACCCTGATTTAGCAAAGGCGATTGAAGAAGCCTTCTCGAAAATTTCTCTCGATGATATTCGAGGCTGGTTCACTCACTGCTGCTATTGTACCTCAGTAGACTAGAAAACGCTGTATACACGTTCTTTAGCAACAAAGCGTATTGACAATGTAAATACGCTTTGCTTACACTACAAAATATGGATGTGTATTTTGTACTCAACGGCATTACATTTGTCTGGAACGATGAAAAAGCACAAATTAATCCTCAAAAGCATGAAGGTGTAACGTTTCAGCAAGCAGCTGAGGCCTTCTTTGATCCGCTTTTAGTGGTAGTAGATGCTAGTCGTAATGATGAAGCACGGGATGCCATTATCGGTCTCGATAGACGCTGGAACCTCTTGTATGTCGTTTTCATCGAGCGTGAAGACGACATGATTCGAATCATGTCGGCCCGTAAAGCCACCCGAAAGGAACGTGAATACTATGAAAACTGATGCATTAAAAAAGCGATTAGATAGAAATCGTCCAATGACAACAATCACAATTCGGATGCCCGAAGATGTGATCGAAGACCTGAAAAGAATTGCACCCTTGCTTGGGTTTTCGGGGTATCAACCCTTGGCTCGTGCCTACATTGGGCAAGGTCTTCGGACTGACTTAGAGCGCTTAGAAGGAGATACCGTATCTGCATTAATTGCCAGTCTGAAGCGTCATGGTGTCAGCGATGAAATTCTGCAAGAAGCACTTGGAGAAGTGACGCAAAAATAGCTACATTAGGTCGTTCTGGCTGAGTCGCCTAACACTGCGTAGGTGCGGACGGAGCAAAAGCTATCGGCTAAAATCAGAAGAGCTACTGACCGACGCACAACTCTACCGTTAGACTGCAATCAAGAAGAGAGATGTTGCTAAGGTTCAGATCGGCGGTGGAGCAATTGGGGATGACTGGACTCTGATCTTGGCACCAATGAGAAGGATAGATCCCCTAAATTTCGAGAATGGCAACGTGGAAGCCATGGAAATTCGCGAGGTATGGATTCATAGATTTGTGTTGAAGGATGAAAATTAAAATTCCCAGGACACGTTGTAAATATACAGATACCAGTCTGATGTCAGCGGGTTGGCTTGAAAACCTTCACCATAGGGGTTGCTCGTCGCATCCGGTTGATAGGCAAACCCATAATAAGTTGGGGCTAAAAAACCGCCTTTTGTGGTTCTGAAGTAAACATCCCCGACTGGGAATCGTTCGATATCAAGCACTCGATAAATCCCTAGCTGCTGTGGAAAAGATTCGTCGGTGGGAGGCTGGCTGATGGCAGCTGTAAAGGCAGGTTTTGATAGCTGGAAAGCTATTCTGAGGGGAATCTTGCCAGTAATGAATCCACTGGCGATCAGGATCCATGCCAGGGTTGCGATCGCACGCCTCCTCACCCCCCGTTTCCGCATAGCCTGCCTGATGATTAACCCGATCACAATCAGCACAATCCCCAAAACGCTCCATCGAATAATGGGGTTTACAAACAGGAAAATCACTCCCCAGAAAGCTAATTCATCTAGATAGCCGGGCCAGATACTCAAACCAAGCCCCAAGAGAAATAAGCCCTGAACCAAAATTAGAAGGAAATTTAGTGCCCGTGTCATTTACTCAGACCCAAACCTGCCTCTGGGATCCTCTTTATCTTGAAGGCGCATTCCGCAAAAAATAAAAATCGCTCATTGATCGCCCATTGAATCGCCCATTGATAAGTTCTCCGCGTCTCCCCCTCACCGTGTCTCCGCGTCAGCCCTGCAGTCTTAACACCGCACCAGCCCCCTGGCATTTAAGTACAGGCGCTCTATTATCATAGGGTTGACCCTTTGCCTGACAAACCGAGCGTATGACCCAGGCCCCACCCCAACCCCCCAGACTGCGGCCTTATCAGATCGACCTGATCAACGATTTGTATCGCAAGCTCAATGAGGGCTACCAAAAAATTGCCATCATTGCTGGCACAGGTGCGGGCAAAACGGTGATCAGCGGTCAGATCTGCGCCCATGCCGAGTCAGCGGGTCGTAAGCTGCTGTTTGTCGTGCACCTCGATGTGCTAGTGGGGCAAACCTATGAAAAAATGCAGTCTTTTGGCCTCCACTGCGGGTTTATCAAAGCCGGTTGGCCCGAAGATCCGGACGCGCCGATCCAGATTGCCAGCATCCAGACCATGCTCAAGCGCGACTGGTGGCGTACCTGGCCCGCTGATGTTGTTTTTTACGATGAGGCCCACATCACGCTGTTTAGCCAGGTGGGCAAAAAGCTGCTCAACAAGACCCATGCCCACGCCGTTCATTTTGCCATGACCGCCACCCCCTTGCGGCTCGGCAAAGAACAGCTCGGCGACGCCCTCGAAACCCTGGTGTCTTCGCCCGTGCCCAGCGACTTACAGCAGATGGGCTACCTCGCCCCGCTGAAATATTTCAGTCTGCCCATGGACAGCATGGCCAACCTGGAAAAGGTCAAAATGAAGGGGGGCGACTACGACGAACGCGGCCTCAAGCAAGCGTGCGATCGCCCCGAGCTAATCCAAAAAATTGTCGAAGAATGGCATCGGCTGGTGCGCGGCAAACGCACCATCGCCTTTTGCGTCGATGTCGAACATGCCCGCCATGTTGCTGAGGAGTTCCGTAAAGCAGGTGTCCCAGCGGATACCGTGGATGGCGAAACCCCCATCAAAGAACGTCACCGCCTTTACGACGCCCTGGGGGCGGGGGAGCTGACCGTACTCACCTCCTGTAACGTCATCAGCATCGGCTTTGACGAACCCAGCGTCGAGGTCGGACTAATGTTGCGGCCCACCCAGTCGAGTGCCCTGCACTTTCAGCAGCTGGGTCGGGTAATGCGGATCTCGCCCCAAACCGGCAAAGACTTTGGGATTATCCTCGACCAGGCTGGCAACCTAGAGCGGCTCGGCTTCCCCGAAGACATTCGCGAATATACCCTGCCCACCCGCAAACAATCTTCGGGCGGTGGTGGCCCTGTGCCGACAAAACCCTGCCCCGCCTGCGGTCGCGTGGTCTATTCCTTCATCGTCAAATGCCCAGAGTGCGGCCACCAGTGGGTAAACGATCGTCCCCTGATTCTAGAAGACATGGTGGAAATTTACTCCAGTGAACAGGCCAAACAAATCAACGACATTCCCACCCTGATCCAACTTTTTCACGGCCATCGGCGGCGAGCTTTTAAGCGAGGCTATGCGCCCACCTGGGCAGAGCGATCGTTTTTTGAGCACTGCGATCGCAAACCCAAACCCGACTGGTGCCGAGGCTCATTCTATGGCCCCCGCCCCACCTGGGAAGAACAGCTCGTGATCCTTGACTACTTTCGCAAAAGCGCCCGCCGCCTCGGCAAACGCGACGACTGGGTCGCCCGAGAATTTGAACTCGAAGTCGGCCCCGGCAGCTGGCAAAAGATCGTTCAATATGAGTCAGGTTAAGGGGATCAATTGGTATGCCAACTTTATTACGAGTAGGTCCATGTCGTTTCTTCTGTTATGCGGGAGACCGAGATGAACTACCCCACGTTCACGTTGAAAGAGATGATAATGAAGCTAAGTTTTGGTTAATTCCAATTCGGCTTCAAAATAATCAAGGTTTTAGCCGTAAAGAAATTAGTCGAGTGCAAAAATTAGTTGAAGAACATCAAACAGTTCTGGTAAAAGGTTGGCATGACTTCTTTGATAGTTGAAACCATTACTATTCCTCAAATCCGTCACGTCATTGTGACCGATGAAGCTCTGACAGTAGATCTATCTGATGGACGCACCATCTCTGCCCCACTAGCCTGGTATCCCCGACTTTTGAACGGTTCTCGTGAAGAGCGCAACAACTTGCGACTCACTGGGGGGCAGGAAGGCATTCATTGGCCTGATTTAGACGAGGACGTTAGCCTAAAAAATATTATCCTGGGTCAGCCCTCGGGGGAGAGTCACCAATCTTTTCAACATTGGTTAGAGCAGCGAGCAGCACAAGGTTAGGTTTGCTGTGATTTAACCGCTTCAACCGATAATCCCAGCGACTCCGCCACCTGCTCCACATTCAGCCCCAAATCTAATAGCTTCGCGATCGCGGCTGCTTGAACCCCTTCAGCCTGCTCAGCCCGCTGTCGTTCTTGCTCGACCCGTTCGTCTCCCCAAAGCAATAAACTGCCCTCCGCTGTCCACCAGCGAAGCCAGTAACCCGTCCGTTGAGATCGAGTCCCCGACCAAACCCCCAGCCACAATGCTAGAGAGTCAATCCAATAGCGACCCTCGCTGGAGGTATTCGCAGCAAGCTCATACCGACCGGTATCGTCCAACTGATAGAGCTCCAGGGCACCGCTACTCGGATCAAAGATGACATAGTCAGGCACCTTCAGGACTCGCTCATAAAAAAACCACTTGCCAGGTGGATAGGTTGGCTTAGTTGAATATTCGCCCCCCTCTGTCTCAGACAAAAACTCCATCACAATCGTCGGGAACTCGCCCTGTAGCTTGGGCGTATAGCTCCGTTCTACACTTTCTCTGGAGACTTGAATATTGGGAATCAAGGCCCAATCAGGGGCCTTGACGACGATTTTATCGTTGAGCGTGGCACAGATACCGTAATTAGTGGTCGTCAGCGACTGTTCAGGCAATTTGCCAGCTAATTCAAGGCTTTCCCTCAGAGCAGTTGCCAACAAAGGTTGAGTGATATTATCCACAGGATCATCCGGCAGCTTAAAGTCGTCGGGAAGCTTTTCCCAAGCAATTTTGAGGGAGGTCGGTGTTGAAATCATTATCCGCCAGGATGGTCAGCCAGGACGCCCATATCGTTTGCTATCGTTCTTTATTGTAGCCCTACCCTTCCTCAGAATCATCGTGACTTCTACCCGTCAAGCTCTCCCCCCCGGCAGCTCTGGCCTGCCCATCGTTGGGGAAACCCTTAATTTTTTATTTGACTCCAAATTTGCTGACAAACGGCGGCAAAAATACGGCGCGATTTTTAGAACCCACATTCTCGGTCGCCCCACCGTTGTAATGGCTGGCCCAGAGGCCAATGAATTTCTACTCTCCAGCCACATGGATTATTTCTCCTGGCGCGGTGGCTGGCCCAATACCTTTAAAGAACTCCTGGGCGAGTCGCTGTTTTTGCAAGAAGGTGAAGAACATCGGCGCAACCGCAGACTGATGATGCCCGCCTTTCACGGCAAGGCCCTGGAAAGCTATTTTGCCACCATGGTTGAGCTATCCCATCGATACCTGCAGCAGTGGGCAGAGCTGGGTGAATTTGCCTGGTTCTCAGAAATGAAAAAATTTACCTTTGAGGTCGCCAGCGTTTTACTGGTGGGCACCCAACCCGGCGACCAAATCGAGCAGCTATCTGCCTGGTTTACCACCCTCACCAATGGGTTGTTTATGGTGCCCATCCGCTGGGGCTGGGCTCCCTATGGCCGTGCCCTCAAAGCCCGCGATCATCTCCTGGCCTACATCGAAACCATGATCAAGGCCCATCAGGCATCGCCACAGCGCGATGTGCTCGGCCTCTTACTTGAAACTGAAGATGAGGCAGGCAACCGCCTCAGCATCGATGAAATCAAGGTTCAAACCTTGCTAATGCTATTCGCCGGACATGAAACTACCACATCTATGCTGACCTCCCTGGTGATGGCCCTGGCGCAGCACCCTGAGATCATGGCAAAAGCCCGTCAAGAGCAGGCAAGTCTTGCAGAACAAGGCAAGCTATCGATGGAGCAGCTGCGCCAGATGCCCTACCTGGAGCAGATTCTCAAAGAGATTGAACGGCTTTATCCGCCCATTGGCGGCGGCTTTCGCCAGGTTGAAAAACCTTTTGAGTTTAACGGCTACCACGTACCCGCCGGGTGGATGGCCCTGTACCGCATTGACGCAGCCCATAAAGATGAGCGGTGCTATCCGTCACCCCAGGTATTTGACCCCGAGCGGTTTAGCGCCGAGCGGGCTGAACACAAACGCTATGATTACAGCCTGGTTGGGTTTGGCGGCGGCCCCCGGATTTGCCTGGGCCTCGCCTTTGCCCAAATGGAGATGAAAATTTTGGCGGCCCTATTGCTGCGACGTTATGCTTGGAGCTTGCTGCCCGACCAAAATCTGACGATGCGACCCATCCCCACATTACGTCCCGCCTCTGGGCTTAAAGTAAAGTTAAGGCATGCCAACGTTATGTAGATGAAACCCTTCACATCAGGTCATCCTGATTTTATCGATGCTTTATCGTGCGGTGAGTATTCAGATTTGGTGCGATCGCACTGCCTCAGCCGACAAACCCAACGACTCGGCCACCTGCTCTACACTTAATCCCAGGGCTAATAGCTTTGCAATAGCAGCCGCTTGAGCTGACTCAGCCTGCTCAGCCCGCTGTCGTTCTTGCTCAGCCCGCTGTCGTTCTTGCTCAGCCCGCTGTCGTTCTTGCTCAGCCCGCTGTCGTTCCTGCTCCACCAATTCATCTCCCCACAGTAGTAGACTGCCATCGGGTGCCCACCAGCGGAGCCAATAACCCGTCCGCTGGTCTCGAGTGCCTGACCAAACCCCAAGGAATAGCTCTAGAGGCGCTATCCAGTAGCGGCTATCGTCATCAGAGTTAGGGGCCAGCTTATATCGACCTGTGTCGTCTAGCTGATGGAGTTCTAGGATACCGCTGCTCGGATCGAAAATGGCATAGTTAGGGACCTGCAACACCTGTTCATAGAAGAACCATTTGCCCGGTGGATAAGTTTGTTTACTTGAATATTCGCCCCCTTCTGTCTCAGACAAAAACTCCATCACAATGCTCGGAAACTCACCCTGTAGCTTGGGTGTATAGCTACGCTCAACACTTTCTCGAGGAACTTGGATGCTGGGAATAAAAGACCAGTCGGGTGCCTTGACGACGATTTTATCGTTGACAGTGGCACAAATGCCGTAATTAGTGGTGGTTAAAGAATGCTCAGGGAGTTTACCAGCCAATTCGAGACTGTCTCTCAATGCATTAGCCAGCAAAGGTTGGGTGATATTATCCACAGGATCATCAGGCAGCTTAAAATCATCGGGAAGTTTTTCCCAAGCAATTTTGAGGGAGGTCGGTGTTGCGATCATTGGCAGCCAGGACGCCCGTATCGTTTGCTATCGTCACTCTATTCTAACCTCCCGCCGCTTAGGGCAAACGGGCTTCTCCTCCCTCTGAACTTCCCTAGTTATTCTCGATGATTGGCTAAAACGCGAACGGCGGCGGATCAAGGGGAAAATCATGCGGCTAGAATTGGTGCCACTTCTGCAATATCAGCGCAAGCTTTATGCCATGCCCCAGGGCTATGAGCGCTTTAAGTCGTATTTAGACACGATGCTCAACCCAGATCGCACCGATGTCGATCTGGCCCCGCTGGTGATCATCAACCCCATGGGCAAACCCCACCTGGCTGACTACCTCGACGCGCTTATCGAGTTACAGGCTGAAGCCATTGCGGCTCAAACCTTAACCGAGGTTCAGCAAGAAATATCAACGGTGCCTGGCCGTTTTAGGGTGGGGCTTGCGATCGCAGACGATGTCATGGGCGGCTGGACCAATCGCTACACCAGTGAGTTCTCAATAAGATTTTCTCCCCAGGCGCTCTATAAACGCAACTGGCTGTCGGTCACCCTGTGGGCCAGTGAGCCACCCTCAACGGCGTCCATTCGCCAATCGGTTTTAGAAACTGTCTATCGGGCCGTCTACTGGCAGCAGCATGGCAAGCCTGCAACGCTGTCTGAGATGATGGCCCAGGCAGGCTATACCCTGGCCCAGGCAGGTCGCCAGGCCCCGGCTTTATCTGATGAAGATCTCGCCTACACCCGCGAAGTGATTACGCCATGCCTGAATGCCACCGAGCAGCCTACTCAGATTGCCTGCCTGTTTGGTGATGTGGCTGCCCGTGAGTTGGGTTATCCACCCCAGGGACTTAGCGATCGTGCTGGGTTAGCCCTAGCGTTATGTGAGGCCCAACAAGATTAAGACACGCCAACAAAAACGGATGTCGAGCAAGTAGCCCACATCCGCTCTGTTAACCCACCCTTAGGAATGCCGTGACAAACACAAGCGATCCCTAAAAAATATATAGAAACAAAATAAATGTACCAGGGACGCTTGCCCTCAATAGACAAGCAAGTCTTGAAAGACTTCTAAAAAAGCAAGGATTAATGAAAATAAACATTAATATCGAACTGCTTAGAAATATTTCAAACTATCAACTATTAAAACAATGTCACAGGAAAAAAGGTTTCAGTGGAAACTACGGATTTTCTTTAGAATTTACTTAAGTCTTGTGACTGGGGGCGATACGATACCGAATGGGGCCTTTAATACGTTCGGCATCAACCCGCTGCCCCTTTTGCATGATCCAGATTTTGCCCTCGGCAGCTAGCTGCTTGCCCTGAGCGCGCACGGCTGACATCAGGTCACGCCAGTCAGAACCCCCCAGAGCCCGAGCGACCTCAGATGGGCAGATTGTCTTATCCGGGCCACGTTGGGTGACTTGAGTCAGGATGCAGACTCGAATTTGTGCTGGCGTAATGGTCACGGGTTGATTGTGTTTGACCCCTAACATCTCGACCGTCAAAAACGCATATCATACTTTAATTCTGGAATGCGACAGCTTTTAGTGCGAGCGCTATTACACTCCAGACAATCACTACCGCGCTGCATTCAGCCCTGACCGAACTTTGAACACCTTGTGAGGTAAACCTATGGTGTTAATTTCTGACAAAGTTAAAAAGCCCAACTCATCTTCCTCCGAAATCTCAATCTTGCAGAGAGCTCAAACTTCCCTCATCCGCTACGGCGGGGCCTTCTCTAGTTTTGTCGCCCACCGCGCAGCAGGATCTTTTATTTATGATTGCACCGGTCGTCGGGTGCTGGACTTCACCTCAGGGCAGATGAGCGCCATTCTGGGCCATAGCCATCCAGCTGTGGTCGAGACCGTTCGTCAGGCCGTTGGCAACCTTGACCACCTGTTTAGCGGTATGCTATCGGAGCCGGTAGTAAGCCTGGCAGAAGCTCTGACGGCTCTGGCACCACCGGGACTTGATCGGGTTTTGCTGTTGAGCACTGGCGCAGAATCCAACGAGGCGGCATTGAAAATGGCGCGTCTGGCAACCGGCGGTTATGAAGTGGTTGGCTTCGCACAGTCCTGGCATGGGATGACCGGTGGTGCGGCGGCGGCCACCTATTCAGCGGCGCGGCGGGGCTATGGCCCGCTGGGGGTAGGGGGGATAGCTCTGATGGCTCCCAATTTTTACCGCCCCACCTTTAATCCAGCGTCTAGTCAGGGGGATGATTATGACTGGCGAGCTGAGCTCGACTATGGGTTTGAGCTGATTGATCGACAATCGACCGGGGCGCTGGCCGCGTTTATCGCCGAGCCGATTCTGAGCGCGGGGGGCATCCTTGAGCTGCCCGTGGGGTATCTCACAGCACTCAAGGCGCACTGCGAGGCACGGGGCATGATGCTAATCCTCGACGAAGCTCAAACTGGTCTGGGTCGAACGGGGGAAATGTTTGCGTTTTCGGGGGACGAGGTGGTTCCAGATTTTCTCACCTTGTCTAAAACCCTGGGAGCGGGGTTACCCCTGTCGGCGGTTTTAACCTCAGCCGAGATTGAGCAGCGCTGCCACGACCGTGGATTTGTCTTTTACACTACCCATGTTTCAGACCCCCTGCCTGCCGCGGTTGGGTTGACGGTCTTGCAGGTGCTGCTGCGGGACCATCTCACCGAGAGGGCCCAGATCGCCGGGCAGAAGTTAAAGCAAGGGCTGGCCTCGCTGCAGGATGAATTTGACTGCATTGGTGATGTGCGAGGACGGGGGTTACTCCTGGGTATGGAAATCGTGCGAGATCGGCAGAGCAAAGCGCCTGCGCCTGATTTGGGGGCTCGCATTACTCAAACGTGTCTGGACCTGGGCTTAAGCATGAATATTGTTAATTTGCCTGGGATGGGCGGTGTCTTTAGGATTGCGCCACCGCTGACGGTGTCTGATCAGGAGATTGAACTGGGGTTGTCGATATTGCGCGATGCGATCGCGATGTCTTTACGGGCATAATGCGAAATTCTGGTTGATTGTTCCTGATACTGGGGGGCGAGGAGTCCCTTGCCCCTACAGGGTTATTCATTTTACTTGGGGGTGACTAAATTTGGATGGGGGCATCCTCAATCCAAACATTCAACCCATGCTCAACAAAAAAGACCAGAGTCTCGGCAAGACTCTGGTCAGAGGGGATTATCAGATGAGAAAATTGAGTCTCAGAGGATCGCACGCCCTCATGCGACCCCAGCCACCCGGAGTAAATCAGCCATCGTAAACTCGCCCTCGCGGTTGCCCAAAAAGGGTTTCCAGCAAGGATCAAGGGTCAGATAGGATTTGAAGTCACCTACCAGCAGGCCAATCAACACCTCTGCCACCAGGCGACCGCCGACGGGGCCCAGGGTTTCGCCACCGCTGTAAAGCTCGGCCTCTTTGAGGATGTAGTACCACAGGGGCGCTTCTACAGGGGCTTCACCGCTAACCTCAATGCCCGCCAACCCTAGTTTCTCATTTGGGAGCGGCGGAATACCCATGGCACAGGCCACCGACTGCCCCGAGGGTAGCCCAAACGACTTGCCGCGCAGCAGATTGCGCAATGCCAGCGACCGTCTTTGATCGCCCGGTCCCACAATGGGGGCAGGCAAATCCTTGAGAATATTGGCCAGCTTTTGGTCCAGCTTTCGACTGGCCTGGGGCGGGCAGTGGGCGTCTAGATCAAAAAAGAAGCGCCAATCTACCTTCTCTTTTTCAGAGATACCGCGTTGCTGATTAAAGAAGCTCAGCTCAAACAGCTTTGCCTCAAGCGTTTCATTCACTCGATAGCGGTTGCGGACCTGGCTGTGCCCCAGGCGAAAGGCGGCCACTGAGAACTCAACTGGGATAAACGGTTCGACCTTCCACTTAAAAACTTTCAGGCCATTTTTCAAAATATCATCGACCAGTTCCTGAGAGACTGTCAGGGGCAGATACTCGTGCAGCACAATCCACTGGTAGTGCCACCGGACAATCTCCTGGGCTTTTTCAAAGCGCTGTCCCTTTGGATACGCTTGAACCTCGGGATGATCGATAACGGCATTGTGAAATTTCAGGAACGCCAGCTGTAGCTGTGACACAATTTTGTTTTCATCATTGCGTGGGTCGCCAATCAACGCCACCTTCTGACTATTGCGGGGCAGGTCAATGCCGCCCTCACCCAGCAGAAACTTACCGTCCTGGTCCTGGTTATAGAGGTAGGGGTTGCTTTCTGGCCCTGAGCCATAGAGATTATCGAGCTCCAGCAGCGGGGTTCGAAAGTTGCGAGTCGCAGTGGGGTCATTTTGCTTTTCTAAACTGGAGGTGGGGTCAAAGGTAATGTCGTGGTCGATAAACTGCCCCAAAAAGGTAAAGCCAGCAGCAACCGATTGACTATCTCGAGTCGGGTCGTCGAGGGTCTCATCATCCATCAGTTCGGCCACCTTTGTGAGCCATTCATCGCTGGCCTCAAAGGGTTTGAGATAGGGGAAAATGCGACCAAACTTACCACTCTCATCGAAGGGTGAATAGGGTCCGTAACCACTGCGCAAAGGCAGGGTGCCATGACTCACCATCTGAGGTTTTCCTCCTTGATCTGTAGGGGGTTGAGTAATCGGAACTTCGGTAGATGCCATTTCAATACAGACGTCAATATCGGGGCGGCTCACATTCCACAGCACGCTATTCTCAGTGTTGTGAATTAACGTGTCAGTCCGAAAGAGTTTGAAATAGAGATCGGGTTTACGCTCCAGGAACAAATCCCAAAACGTAAACCGATCAAACCGGATGAAAAACTTGCCCTGGGCATCTGTGGTAGATAAACCCACCGGATCATCCCAAATCAAGTCTTTATCCCAAGCTTCAATGCGTAAACTGTTGCAACCCTGCCCAATGACACGGCCGCGAATGACATAGTCCTGCATGGATTTTTTAGATGTCAGTGAAATGTCAGTTATGTCTAGAATGGCTGATGGGGCTTGCGATCGCAGCACCCAAACGGGTACCATTTACACCTTCCACAATCAGTCCTTAGATTTCCAAAATCGGTCTTTAGATTACGGACAGCTCGACCTGGGGTGACTACAATACAGTCGTGACCCACTAATACGGTCGCCCGCCAATACAGTCGCCAAAAAATACAGTCGCTAAAAAATACAGTGGAGCACACTATGGCACGCACCCTTCTGGAGCAATTGCGCGAAATGACCGTTGTGGTTGCCGATACCGGCGACATTCAAGCGATTGAGCAGTTTAAGCCACGGGACGCAACGACGAACCCCTCTTTGATTACAGCGGCGGCCCAGATGCCTCAGTATCAGGACATTGTGGACGAAACCTTACAAATGGCTAAGGCCGATGCGGGTCCAGATGCCGACCTCCAGGAAGTGGCCAACCTGGCTTTCAAGCGACTGGCCGTTGCCTTTGGCCGTAAAATCCTTGAAATCATTCCTGGTCGGGTCTCCACCGAAGTTGATGCCCGATTGTCTTACGATACCGAAGGCACCCTGGCCACCGCCCGCGACCTGATCTCCCAGTACGAAACCGTTGGCATCTCTCGCGAGAGAATTTTAATCAAGATTGCTTCCACCTGGGAGGGCATTAAAGCCGCCGAGATTTTAGAAAAAGAGGGCATTCACTGCAATCTAACCCTGCTGTTTGGCCTGCACCAGGCTATTGCCTGTGCCGAAGCGGGTGTGACCCTGATTTCTCCGTTTGTTGGGCGGATTCTTGATTGGTACAAAAAGGATACGGGCAGAGATGCCTATCCCCCCGCAGAGGATCCAGGCGTTTTATCCGTCACCGAAATTTATAACTACTACAAAAAGTTTGGCTACACCACCGAAGTAATGGGCGCTAGCTTTCGCAATACGGACGAGCTCACCGAGCTAGCAGGCTGCGATCTGCTGACAATTTCACCTAAGTTGCTGGCCATGCTTGATGAGATGACCGGTGAGCTGCCCCGCAAACTCTCACCTGAGACTGCAATCGGCCTAGAGATTGAGAAAATCTCCGTAGACAAAGCCACCTTCGACAAAATGCACGCTGCAGACCGCATGGCGTCAGAAAAGCTGGCCGAGGGTATTCAAGGCTTTACGAAAGCCCTCGAATCTTTGGAATCGTTGTTGGCCGATCGTTTGGCTCAGTTGGATGGGCAAACCGTCGTAAGCCACGCCGCCGAAGATGTTTTTCGGGCCTATGACCTCGACGGCGACGGCTTTATCACCCGCGAAGAATGGATGGGCTCTGACGCGGTCTTTGACGCCCTCGACATTGACCACGATGGCAAAATTACCCCAGAAGAAATGGGCGCTGGGCTGGGCGCAGCGTTCAGACTGGCCAAGGTTTAAGCCCATCGAATCGCATCCAAGCCCTGAAATCCACGGCGGGTAAATTTATCCTCTCCGTAGAAACCCGTATTCAGCATTTAACCCAAATCTTAAGAGAATTGGATCAGCGCCCCCTTGGTCAGGGCTAAACCTGATATTGAATCCGCTCATCCCACCCACCGCTGCAGCCTTGAACCCCTTATTTTTCAGGGCCGGAGCGGACCAGAAGATTTCGACTTGAGTGCAGTCGCAGCCCTGACCAAACCGGATATTAGTGTTGAACCATTTTTACAGTCCCAACTAATCCAGGCCAAAGCCCCTGGTCGCAATTTGTTATTCTCAGTGCTAACACGTACGTACTTCACTTGTTCCGCCTAAAGATAGAGTACCTCTACCTTTGCAGCCCCTCCCACTTTGCCAACCCCCCTAAATCACTGACGCTATATCTGTGAAATTACTGATAACAGAGCAGTGCCGTGTAAAAAAACCGGGGAAGAATATTCACAATCTCCCTGATCCTACCTAGTCTACCTCGACACCAACCTCTCAAAGGTGGGTGGGACTCCGCATCCCTAATAAACGATTTGGTCGGTATTCTTAATACAAACACACTCTGCATCACGGGCACTACCACCACAAATAACAACCCTGTTGACTAAAGTATTTTGCCGTTAGGCGGTTGTTGACAGACCGCAACCTTTCTCTAAAACCCGCCCGGATTTTGGATCGCGACCAAACAGGTTCATTCAATCCAATCCAGCCATCAACCATCTTAAAATTAGCCTCCTGTACTGCGTCAAACTTAAAATTTCGGCTAGAAAAGGTAGGACGCGGAGATTGCTCACGGGGGAATATCGCCGCATCTCAGGTTCGGCTGAGAAGTTCGGCGAGCGCTTAGTCGAGGCGCGCTCACGTCAAAGCCCATCGCCGCCTTCCCGTGTGTGTCAATCTTTCCCGTAGGTTCAGTCTGACAGACGATTAGATATCTCCCAAACCATCACAAAAATCCTTAGCTCTGATTTGGAATTCTGAAAGATGATGCCATATAACTTAACCAACAACCGTCTCGATCTATCCAGAGTTCAGTCCACTCCGGTTAATGCTTTAAAGGCATCTTCAAAAGGCAGGCTATTTCGCCAGCTCAAGGGAATGTCTAAACTCTCTATGCAGGGGAAACAACTGATCGGACTGGTACTCTCTGACGCCGTGACAGTGATTGGTTTAATCAGTGTCAGCACAGCTTTAATCACGACTAATGGAAGAACACAGCTTGCGAATCAAGCCAAATCAGAGCTGGCGGTCAGTCAAATTGAGTACGACACAAACGGCAATTTATCGACGCTCCCAGCTGCCCTGACGTCTGAGGAAAACGGCTACAGCACACTTTATCTCCAACAATCAACCGGTGAGTTTGAGCGTGTCTCTTCGCCAAACACGGCCAATGGCACAACCGCCCCAGTCAACCAGACGAATCTGGCATTGCCCGATGCCGAGTTATTAGCCCAAGCGATTGCCGCCGAGGGTGAGGTGACGGCCCATCGACTCACCATCAACGATCAAACCTATACCGTCGCCGCCAAAACGATTCAACCAGATAATGGCGAACCCACTGCGCTCTTAGTCCGGGGTCTATCAGAAGAGAACCTACATAATTTACTGATCAAGAGTCTGTCGATACAACTACTCGTAGCGATTGTTGCCTTACTAGTTGATGTAGGTGTGGCAGTGCTCTTAGGAAATACCCTTGCCAACCCCATCAAACGACTCCAAAACACTGCTCACAAGTTTGCCTCCGGCGCGAGGCAAGCCCGAGCAGAGATCTCCTCCCAAGATGAGTTGGGGCAGCTTGCCGACACCTTTAACCAACTTGCCGACAACATCACCACCGCCGAACAGGCACTGATGGACGAAGTGCAACATTACGAGCGTCAATCTCAGCAATTCAAAGCATTGGCCGCGCTCACCGCTCAGATTCAGAGATTGCAAACCCCAGACGCTATTTTTCAGAGGGCCATTGACGGCCTGCGTAATCTGTTGCAGGCGGATCGAGTTTTAGTGTATCGATTTGACCCTGACTACCAAAGCGCACAGGTCATCGCCGAGGCTGTCGATCGAGATTGGCCCAGTTGCTTTGGTCAATTTATCCACCACCCGACCTCCCCAGACACCCTCAGACAATACCAAGCGGGTCAGATTTCTAGCTCGGATCGGATCTCAAATGACGTTTTACCCCAATCCCATCCTGGGTTGTTGGCAGGCACCGAAGTTCAATCCAGCCTGGTGGCACCGATTTTAGTCAACGACAGACTGGTTGGGTTAATTTGCATCCATCAATGCACCTACCCGCGAATCTGGGAATATCTTGAGCAAGACTTGCTCAAGGTCCTGGCAATTCAGGTGGGCTACGCCCTGGCTCAATTAGGTTTACGGCAGCAACAACAGACCACCATTGAGCGAGAACAGCAGCTTTACACCATTACTGCTAATCTGCGGGCAGTGTCCGACCCCCAGCAAATTTTAACCACCGCTGTACAAGAAATTCGGGCTGCGATCGCAGTCGACCGGGTAATTATCTACAGCTTTGAAGCAGACTCTCAAGGCACAATCCTGGCGGACTCTGACCGTCAAACCTCTAAGAGTCAACTAGGCTCTGTCCATTACCCGACTCAACTCAATGATCTTCATTTAACCGAGGCAACCGCCTATGGTCCGATGCAGCTGATCACCTCCGCCAACCCCACTCATTTGGCAACCCCCATTTTAGTTGACGGCAACCTGCAAGGCTTGCTGATTGCCTATCGGTACGAGCGTTCCCAAGACTGGCAACGGGATGACATTTCTTTCTTAAATCAGTTAACCCACCAGCTAGGCTATGCCCTGGAGCAGGCAAATCTATTTTCACAAACAGAACGCAGTGGCCTATTCGCCGAAACCCTCTATGCTCAAAAACATCAAAAGGATCAGCTGCAACATCGGCTGGTCGACTTACTCAATCAGATAGAAACAGCTGTTCGAGGTGATTTCACAGTGTGGGCAGAGGTCTCTGACGACGAGATTGGCATCGTTGCCGACTGTTTTAATGCCTTGATTGAAAGCATCAGGCAGATGATTGTCGCGGTGAAACAAGGCACAGCACTGGTCAACACCGCTTTGAGGGATGGCGACACAACCCTACAGACGCTCTCAAGCGAAGCAGTCAACCAGGCTCAGGTGGCTGAGGTTGCCTGTGAGTCTTTGGAGAGCCTGCGATGTTCATTGGCAACCACCCAAACAACAATCCATCAAGCCCAAGCAGCCGCGAAAACGTCATCCAGTACCTTAACCTTTAACGACATCACCCTGGGACAAACGGCTCAGACAATGCTGACGTTACAAGAAGTTATCCATATCAGCGCGAAAAAGGTCCAGTCTTTAGAAGATGCGTCCCAGCAAGTTTCTCAAATGGTCTCCTGGCTGGACAACATTGCCCTGCAAACCCACCTATTGGCGATCAATGCGGGGCTTGAGGCTACTAAAGCCGGGGATGATGGACACAAATTTGCGATCGCAGCTGACGAAATGAGTCAACTTGCCAATCAAGCCAGACAAGTCACCCAGACCCTGGAGACCACCCTCAATACCATTCGGATAGAGACCGATCATATCACCGAAGCCATGGTCTTTGGTAAAGCCCAGGCCCAAGAGGGGATACACCTGATTACCCAAACCCAACAGGGAATAACCACCCTCCTCGCAGCCGCTAGCCAGATAGAGCAGGCCATTCAGGTGATTGAGGATCAAACCATCCCTCAATCAGAACTCTCTCAAACCATTGTCGACGTCAGCCAAAAGATAGCGCACATGTCGCGACAGGTTTCCGCCTCCTCTGATCAGATTGCAGGGCTATTGCAAAAGACGGCTAGGCTCACAGATAACTTACAAACCTCGGTAGGGGCCTTTCAAGTAGAGGCCAATCACCCCCAAACAAAATCCTGCTTGGCATTGCGTCAAGCTTAAAAAACACTCTCCACGTTGCCCTTACACCCAATTAGACAGCGGTGGGATGGGTTGAGCTTCTCCCCATTTGTAGCCTACCGTGTATACACAAGCCATCGATGAGTCACCAAGCGGATCTACCCCCCTGTAACTCCCCCTTAACAAGGCTACTGTGTATGCATAGAGATAATACTGGAAAGTAGCTCTATGCCCTGGATTGGGCCACTCTGCGAGAAGCCGCTTTGGCGTCTACAGACTACAGCCTTCTCCCAGCTTATAGCCCAAGGGGCATTCAAGAAAGGGAGAAGGGGCCGGAGGATGTAGAGCTTTGCTCTTCTCGCGGAGTGGGCCTTCGGGATCTGGATCAACTCTCCGACTTGTGTATATACGGTGCCCAAGGGGAGAAGGGTTGGGGATGAAGGCTTGGTGGCATGCTACTTCGTTGCAAATGCCTCAGCCGCTTATAGCCCATATTTCTTGATAGTGGCTAACAGTTCTTGGGGCTGGGGGGGCTTGGCTATAAATTCAGTGGCCCCGGCCATGCGCGCTTTAAGGCGATCAACGTGGGTATCTTGCCCTGTCAAAATAATAATTGGTGTTTTCGAAAATGTAGGAATATCTCTCAAAAACTTACAAATGCTGTAGCCATCTGCATTTGGCAAGTTTAAATCAAGCAAAATCATCTGGGGTTTATGCTCAATCAGCAGAGCAAATCCGCTCATCGGTTCTTGAATGCCGAGCATCTTATAGCCCGCCGACTCCAGAATTTTTTTGAGGGTATGGGCCAACACAGGACTGTCATCAATGCAGGCGATCAGGGGCTGTGATTGAGCAGACGACCCGTCAGGCGAACCCAGAGGCGGAGTGAGTCCCGGATTGGGAAAGGGACCCGGTGTTGAGGATGGCTTAGCAGGCACATGCGGTGCGACGATCGGCCCTCTCAAATCTGGCAACTCCTGGAACTGCAGACACCCCTGCTCTACCAGGGGTTGAAGTGATTGGGTCAACCAGGTCACAGAACGCCCCATCCATAGGGAAATATCCCACAGGCTAAATTCACCGGTGAGATACCTGCGATTGACCGGCAGCGCATCAAAATCAACCGCCTGCGTTAGCACCGGTGCGATCGCAGGGCTAAAATCGCCCAAATTAGCTGCCTGCCACTCTTGGTGCATGTTAGCAGCTTTGCGATACAGCATCTTGATTTCTCTAGCAGAGAGCACAGCCGTGCGGCAATTAGACGACAAAGGCTTAGCTAAGGGCTCCCATTCACTGTCTAACTCAGCCTCACCACTCAGCTCAAACAAACATTCTTGAAACGCACTGCGAAGGACCAGCTTTGCTTGAATAAGACTAAGCTGCCGCTGAGCAAAGCCTTGCTCAAGCAGCCTTAATTCCCAAAAGTCTGGTTGTGACAACCACTCGTCAGCAATCTGCCACTCCCAGTTAGGTCGCTGTTGACGAATAGCTCGATCCCATCGTCTGACACGATGGAAGTCATTGGTGGGGTATATCAGCTGCCCTCCAGACAGGTGCAGCGTCCAGGCACTAGTCCCGCTCCGCAGCCTGAGTTCCCCCTCATTAAACACGTGCAGATTGTCTATGATTTCCGTCAGGGTTCCGGGCAAATTATCTGTGGTTTCAATCAGAGTCGTGGGTGACATGTTTGACGAACGAGATGGACTTCTAAAACGCCGCGGGTGTAAGTCGCGAAGGTGGAAGGGTGAACCCTGAAATTAATCAGGCCAAATGGCGGAGGCATGCACGCTTACAAATCTGATACAAGTATTGTGGGTCATTTCTGGAAGAATCCCAAGTTAATTCATCAATTGGAAAAACCGTGGCGGCTTGGTTTTGGGCTCACCCGAAGTCACACACTCTTCCAGTAAAAGGGATGTGACCTGATAAATATCCAGTTAATCCAATCTGCTCGAGGATGCTCCAGATAACTGCTACCAACTTGCAGCTGATTGACAGCGAGGATGATTCGCGACAAGTTATGGGGAGTAGATGTCAGGCACGAGAGCGCAAATCGCCCCTAGACAGCTAAGCACTGCATAAGCACAAACACTGATTACCTACTATAGGTATATCGCCCTTCACGCGGGATGGCTTCCCAGAAAACTAGTATAGGCAGGCTTTTTTTTATACGCCCTCCGCACATTCACATGAGCTTCACTTTACCCACCTTATTGTGAAGTTTCGATAAAGCTCCGAGGGGCTGAGTTGCACGATTTATGCGGCTAAGCTGATGCTTTCGGTTAGGGCATCCACCACACAACCTTCAACCTCTCCAGACTTTTGTTTCTTTGCTAATTAAACTGTTGTCAGCTACCAGATAGCCCCCTAGGGCTTCTCAGTCTGCTGCAATCTTTTATCAGGCTTACGCTTGTCAGGCAAGATAGTCCCCCCCTTAACAACCTCATTAAATCATCTCGACAGAGTCTGTTTGCCTCTGCAGCTTTTGAGTACGAGATTGTGCAGACATTTTATACCCCCAGAATGGCCTGTCACTCAGTATGTGCAACTGTTGATATACAACTTCACTATTGTTCCTGGTATTCCACCTGAGTCACTGTAATAAACTCTAGGCAACATCACAACCGATCGCTACCAAGTTACTAAATCACGCTATTTAGAGGCTTTCAGGGATTTTTCTTTTCGGTTTTGTGACAATCAGATCTGCCCGCCAGATCTGTCGGCTTGTTTTGGGTGCAGTTATTAAATGGTTCAAGGCGAGTTGAGCAAAGGTTTTACTGTCTTGCCTATACCGAAACCAACCCACATACTTCGGCTGCACAGCCCATTTTTATGACCCACCCTGTGATGGCATGGGTTTCCTGCACACCCAACAAATTTTAAATAGGTAAACCATAATGATTGCAAAAGTTCTTAAGCCTTCCAACAAGATACGCCTCCGACACCAGCTACTACTGATGCTGGTGCTGAGTAATCTGTTACCCGCTGCGGTTGGCCTCTACGGAACACTTTCTTTCTCAAGGGCAGCTTCTCAATCTGCGATAGAAGACGTTCAGAATGAGATACAGAACGAAGCTGAAACCATTGATACCTTTCTGAATGGGGTTAACCAAGACGTATTATTCTTAAGCCAATCAGCCCCGGTTCAAGGGGTAATTCGAGCCAGGGCAGCCGGGGGAACCGACCCGGACTCGGGCCTCACGACCCAAGCCTGGTTAAGTGAATTAGAAACAACCTTTATCGCCCTACTAGAGTCAAAATCGCGATACCAAAAGTTTCGCTACATGGACGAAGATGGGAATGAGCTGATTCGCATTGAGAAAGATAACGAGAAGCGCGACCAAATTCGCATCATTCCTAGCTCAGAGTTTCAAAATAAAAGCAATCGGCCCTATTTCAACGAAACAATGCAGCTACAGGTGGGGGAAGTCGCCGTTTCTCGGGTTAATTTACAAGTCGAGAAAAAACGCATCATCCAACCGCAACAGCCAGTGATGCAATATACGACTCCGGTCAGAGATTCAGAGGGTAATCCTCGCGGGATTATTGTTGGCAATATTTTTGCGGACGAATTTGTTGACCTGGTCGAAGAACAAAATGCTCAAGAGGAAAGCCGCCAGGGTGAGCAGCTGTTACTCGTCAGCTCAGATGGCTATTACATTAATCACCCAGACGAGAACAAAGAATGGGGGCTCGACCTGGGGCTAGATGATAATCTCACAGTTGACTATCCAGCTGAAGTGGCTGACACCATCCTCAATGGGGATGAGGGCATCTTTGACCATAACGGCGAGGTGTTTAGCTATGCCAAAGTTAACTTTAGCCCCAATCAAGAGGGGCGTCACCTGTTTGTCATTGAAGCCATTCCCAGTGGAAGTGTTTACACGTCTGTGAATGCCTTTAAGCGAGTCGCATTTCTGGTAGTGCTGTTTGCCTCTGCTGTGACCCTGCCCCTGGGCATTTTGAGAGGGCGTCAGCTGGTCGAACTGATCCAACAGCTGACCAATGGAATTTCTTCTGCTAGCCAACAAATTTTTTCGACGGTATCAGAACAAGAGCGGATTGCCAACCAACAGGCCACCTCGGTCAATGAAACCACCACGACAATGGATGAGCTAGAAGCCTCTTCCCGACAATCAGCCGAACAAGCTAATGCAGCTGTGTTAGCCGCTAAGACAGCTTTGGAGAGCAGCCAGAAGGGGAGTCATGCCGTGGGCGAGACCCTGGAAGGGATGTTTAACCTGGAGCAAAAGGTAGAAGCCATCGCCGAGAAAATTGTTAACCTCAGCGGTCAGGCCAACCAAATTGGGGGTATCTCAGAACTGGTGGCTGATTTTGCGAACCAAACCAACATGTTGGCCCTAAATTCATCCGTAGAAGCAGTACGAGCAGGTGAACATGGTAAAGGATTTGCAGTGGTTGCCAACGAAATCCGTAAGCTATCTGATCAAAGCCAGCAGTCTGCCGAGAAAATTAATCACCTCGTTAATGAGATTCAAAAGGCGATCAATGCCACGGTGATGGTCACTGAGGAAGGCACCAAAACCGTGAAGTCAGGGGTGCAAAATGCTCAAAATGCTGAGCACGCATTCCAGGGTGTCAAGCAGTCCATCGATACGGTGGTGATTAACAACCAGCAAGTTTCACTCACGCTAAAGCAGCAGGTCGACGCCATCCGTCAGGTGGTTGAGGCCATGGCTGTGATTGATCGAGGTTCTAAAGAGACCGCGTCTGGTCTGAGCCAGACGCTCTCAGGCACAGAACACCTGAACAAAACCGCCGCAGACCTTAAGCAGATGGTGTAAAACCAACCAACAAATGGTGTCAGCCCCAGCCAAGGCGAGATTATCCAAGCCGCTATCGACAAGTGTAACCCCATGACCATGATCGAAGACGAAGAACTGCAAACTCTGTACCGGACGGCGGGGACAACAAACCTGCAAACCATAGACGCTGGGCTAAATCAGCTCGCCCAGCAACCGGACGATCAGGCAGTGCTCGAAACCCTGAGGAAAGCGGCCCACAGTCTAAAAGGTGACTCTCGGGTCATGGGTTTAGATGCGATCGCAGCCCTCTCTGAGCAGATCGAAGCCCGCATTAAACAAATCCAGCGAGCCGAGATTACCCTCACGAATGAGCTAGCAGGGCTGATCAAACAGGGTTTACAGGTAATTGACCAGCTGATCGATGCGGCGGTCACGGGGACTCCCGCCGAGCTAGACAGTGCTCTCATGCTAAATCATTTGAGCGAGGGCATCCCCCAGACAGCCAACCATGATCACTCAGATCTGATCATCCCTGTGTCCAATCCAGTGGCTAACCCAGCCTTAACTGACGATCTTCTAACGGGAGTAGCCTCTGCCAGCGATCCTTTGACTGGGGAGACCTTGGCAAACGGCCAGGTCACTGACATTTCAAATAGCTATTTGGTAGAAACCCCTCTTGCAGAAGCCCCTTTAGTCCAGGAGTCAAATGGCAGTTTGGAGATTCAACCCTTAGCGGATGAAGCCTTCACTAAGGAATCTTTAACCGACGCCCCCCTAGCTGAGACTCTTTTCACAGAGGAGCCTTTGACTGAGGGGCTTTTAGTGGAGGAGTCTTTAACAGAGGAGCCTTTAACAGAGGAGCCTTTAATACAGGGGCTTGTGACTGAGGCAATTTTTACACAGGGTATTTTTACAGACGAGGAGCCTTTAACAGAGGAGCCTTTAACAGAGGAGCCATTAACAGAGGAGCCTTTAACAGAGGAAATCCCTTTAGCCGAAGCCCCTTTTTTCACGGAGGAAGCTTTACCCCAGGGCCCTTTAACTGATGAGTCGTTAACCGAGGAACCAACGACTGAACCGGAATCATGGGTGGATGAATTAAGCGCGCTCTTGGCAAATGGGCCTTCGGCCGGAGACTTTTTATTTGGGGAACCTTTGACGAATCCCCCCTTAGCGGAGACGACCCATGACCCTGGAGAAAAGGCATCGACATCATTTGAGCCCCTGCCTGAGGAGCCCCTGCCTGAGGAGTCCCTGCCTGAGGAACCGTCGACGAGTGAGATCTTAGCAGAGACGGCCCATGGCCCTGCAGAGAGTACGCCGATAGCAGTTAAACCTCTGCCTGAGGAAATTTTGACTGAGGAGCCCTTAACTGAGGCACCTTTAGCTGAAGAGCCTTTAGCTGAAGAGTCTTGGGCAGACGAATTAAATCAGCTGCTAGAACATGGGCCAGCGGCAGAGTCGCCTTTGATAGGAGAACCTTGGGTAGAAGAAGCGCCTTTAACCGCAGCGGCCCCTCAAGATTCCGAAAATGCGCCCCCCGCAGATGAACCTTCGGCCAGTGAGCCTGTCGAAGAGCAACCTGCAGCCCCTCAACCGTTGACGGAGGCGTTAAATGACTATTTAGCACCGGCGCTCATTATCGATGAAGAACTGCGATCGCTCTATCAGTCAACCAGTGCCAACCGACTCCAGAATCTGACCTCGGGGCTGACTCAGCTGGCACCCCATCAAGCGCCTCCCAGTAAGCTCCTGAGCGATCTGCGCAAAGAGCTTCACGCCCTCAAAGGCGACTCACAAATTCTAGGGGTGAGCGTCGTTGCCACCGTGGCCAAACAGATGGAGTCTACCCTCAAGGCCATCGGGACCCAGGCGCAAACCCTCACCCCAGAGATTCATGCTCAGATGCAGGCCGATTTAGCGTTAATCGATAGCTGGATCACCCAGGCCACTCACCCCCCCGCAGAGACCGAAACAACCACAGAGAGCACGATTCCCCTGGCCGAGCCCAGCCTGGCCGAGCCCACCGCTGAGCCCGCATTAACCGACACTAACTTGTTTTTAGAGGATGTTGAACTCAGGGAAATTTATCAGCTGACCAGCCTCGATCGGTTGCAAATGCTGACGGAAAACCTCTCAAAGGTAACCCGATCACCACTGTCAATCGAGGCAGACACCGACGCGGCCCCAGATACAGACCCGCTCGAGATCCTGCGCCGCGAAACCCATAGCCTCACGGCGGACTCCCATGTAGTGGGGTTAGACTCGATTGCCCAACTCTCCCATCAGTTTGAAGCCACCGTTAAAAATCTACAGCAGCACAGCCTGACCCTCACCCCGTCGCTGCAAACCCAACTTGAGCAAAGCCTGAGCACCCTGCAAAAACTCATCCAAGAGGCAGTCACTGGCCAACCCAGCGGCGTCCATATCTCAGAGGCGCTGGCTTTACTCGAGCCAGCCACAGCCCCGACCACCACGCCGGATATGGGTCTGCCTCCCACCATGACTGACGATACTGACTTTCGTCAGCTCTATAGGACCACCAGCGAAGAACGCCTGCAGCAGTTGGAAACCGGTGTACTACAGCTAACAGAACGCCCCCAGGACAAAGACCTTTTGGCAGGGCTTATGCGGGAGGCCCACAGCTTGAAAGGCGATGCCAGAGCAGCAGATATTCAGCCCATTGAGACCCTGGCCCACGCCCTCGAAGATATCTTTGGGGGGCTCCAACAGCAGGAGATTGTATTCACCGCAGATCTATGTGGCAATCTTTACCAAAGCTTAGATGCGATCGCACAACTCGTTCACGCTTTTACCACCGATACCCTGAGCACCGTTAACACCGAACAGGTTATCACTGAGCTGATGGCCGCCATCACCCCAGTGAGCTCCCCCTCCTCGGACACTGAACCAGAGACATCACCGCTCATCGAAGATGAAGCCCTGCGCGAGATTTATGCCCTCACTAGCAAAGAGCGTCTCAGTAAACTCGAAGCTGGTCTTGCCCACCTGGAAGCTCACCCCGAAGAGGCCCCAACCACCCTGGCTGGGCTGCTGAGAGAAGCCCACAGCCTGAAGGGAGATTCCGCCAGTGCTGGGGTCGAGACGGTCGCCACCCTCACCCACGCCATCGAAACGATTTTTGGGAGCCTACAGCGACAGACTCTCACCCTGACCCGTGATTTGAGTGACCAGCTCTACGCGGGGTTTGATACCATTGCCCAACTGGTTGAGCAGGCCAGTATTGGCACCCCAACCCCCATCGACACACAACAGATAATCAATCAGCTCAGAGCAAGAACGGCCAACACCGAGATAGCATCCCCGTCTTTGCCCCCATCTTCACCGCCGCCTGAGCCAGGTCCACGCCCCAACCTAGGTGACAACCTGAGCGACACCATCCGTGTCCAAACCAGCGACCTTGATCTGCTCATGGGGCGGGCTGAGCAACTCACCGTCACCCGTATTCAGATCGCCCAGACCACCACCCAAATTAAACAGATCGCCACCCTCTGGGAAGAATGGAAAACCCAGCGCAACCAGTCTCAGAAGTTAGCCAGCACCGATCCCTATGAAGAATCACTGGATTCACTGATTGGGACCCTGAGAAGATCGGCCCAAGAAAACAGCGACAAGCTGGACCTGGTGACCGAAGATTTAAGCGATCGCATTCGCGTCCTGCGATTGCTGCCCCTTGCCACCCTATTTCAAACTTTGCCTCGCACTGTAAGAGATCTGGCCCGCCAGCAAGATAAACAGGTTGAGCTGATTCTTGAGGGGCAGGAAACCACCGCCGACAAACGGATCCTCGAAGGCATCCGAGATGCCCTGATGCACCTCGTACGCAACGCCATCGACCACGGCATAGAAACCCCTGCCGAACGGGAAGCTGCTGGCAAATCACCCACCGCAAAACTTTGGGTCAGGGGCCGCCAAACCCCTAACAGTATCGTCATCGAAGTCACGGATGATGGTCACGGTCTCGATTTAGAACAAATCAAACAAACTGCGTTGCGTCGTCGGCTCTACAGTGCCGATGAACTAGATGCCATGCCCCCCAGCCAAATCCAGGAACTGATCCTGACCCCTGGCTTCTCAACTCGCACCTTTATCACCGAAATTTCCGGTCGTGGTGTTGGCTTAGATGTCGTCCGCACCAACGTAGAACGTCTGCAGGGCAACATCCAAATTGACTCATCACCGGGTCAAGGCTGCAGCTTTCGTCTACAGGTGAGCACGAGTTTGACCACCGCCAACGTCGTGCTGGTCGAGACCCTAGGGGTTATCCATGCAATGCCGATCGAATTTCTACAAACCACCCTGCTGATTTCCCCTGAGCAAATGGTCATCGATGATGATAGCCAAATCACCATCAACTGGAACGATCAGGTCGTCCCCATTGCGAATCTCTTTGACGTCCTAGAGCTACCGGCATCCGCCGCCAAAACTAGGACCCCGGTACCTGCGAATCGACGGCCCTGTCTGCTACTCAAAGTCGGGGACAGCCTGGGCGGATTCTTTATCGATCACCTCTTAGATACCCAGGAGGTCGTCTTAAAACCACAGGGGGCTCTACTCAAGAGGGTTCGCAACGTGACTGGGGCCACTATTTTGGGCAACGGGGAAGTCTGCATGATTTTAAACCCTCCCGATTTGGTCAAGTCACTGCAGCGCCCCACCCCAGCCGCCCCCCTGCCAGAGGAAAATGTCCGACGCAAACCCTTAATCCTCTTGGTCGAAGACTCTCCACCAGTGCGGACCCAAGAAAAACGCTTATTCGAAGGCGCTGGCTACGACGTTGTGATCGCAGAAGACGGTCTGGAAGGCTACAAGTTACTGCGAAATGGGCAGTTTGATGTGGTGGTTTCTGATGTCGAAATGCCTAACTTAGATGGGCTATCTCTAACCGCTAAGATTCGCCAACACCCTGAGTACGAAGACCTTCCCATCATCCTGGTGACGACACTCTCCTCAGATGCAGACCGCAAACGCGGGGCTGACGCTGGCGCTGACGCCTACATTCCCAAAGGTAAATTTAACCAAGACGTTCTACTAGAAACCTTAGCCAGGTTAGTTTAGCCCCACCTCATCCAGGACAAGAAATACGTTGGACAAGAAATACAAGAGAAAACCCGACAGTTTCAGCCATGCTCAGACATCTATCACTCAAACATCTATCACAGAGTGTCACAACTCAGCTCCGCATCACCTTAGGGGTCCTCTCCATCTTTACGATTTTTAGCGTACTGGGTATCTACCGCCAGATTGGCAGCACCACTAACGATGCCCGCATCGTCAACTACGCCGGCATTGTCAGGGGCAAAACCCAGCGCTTAACCAAACTGGCGTTTACTCAGCCGGTGATGGATGGCAACAGAGCATCACTCACCGATCGCGAACCGCTGAGCGATCGTGCATCCCGCCTGGACGAGGCAGAAGCTCTGGAGTCTTTTACAGACAATCCGGGTCCAGAAACCGAGGAAAAAATGGACACCATGATTGCCGAACTGGATCAAATCTTAGCGGGCCTGATTGACGGTAGCGAAGAATTACAACTCATCAAGCTCAATGATCAAGCATTTCAAGCCAATACTCAGCAGTTAAGTCAGGCTTGGACCCAGCTAAAGGTCCATGTAGCTGACTACAGAGCTAACCCCACCCCACAAAATCGCGAACTGCTGTTGATCGCTAGTGAAGCCTATTGGGATTTGACCAATCAAACCGTCTTCTCAGCAGAGACCTATGCCAGGCAACACATCGGGCAATCAAAACAAGTCACCTTGGCACTGTTTATGGCTAACCTGATTTTGTTGGCCAGTATGTTTTATCTCTCGCAGCGGATTCGCCAAAAACTAGCCACCACGAGCCAAAATATCACTACCGCCTCCAGTGAGATTGCCGTCACCGTCACTCAGCAAGAGCGGATCGCGAATCAACAGGCTGCTTCGGTCAATCAAACCACGACCACCATGGATGAAATCGAGGTCTCTTCACGGCAGTCGGCGGAGCAGGCTAACGTCGCCATGATGTCTGCAAAAAGAGCGCTGGAGCGGACCCAGGAAGGTAACCAGGCCGTGGGTGAAACCCTCGAAGGGATGTTTATACTAGAGCAAAAAGTGGGGGCCATTGCCGAACAAATTATCAACCTCAGTGGTCAGGCCGAGCAAATCGGGGGGATCTCAGAGCTGGTGGCTGACTTTGCCAACCAAACCAACATGCTAGCCCTTAATTCATCCGTTGAAGCGGTACGGGCGGGAGAACATGGTAAGGGCTTTGCCGTCGTTGCTAACGAAATTCGTAAGCTATCTGATCAAAGTCAGCAATCAGCCGCAAAAATTGGTTTGCTGGTGGATGAAATTCAAAAAACGATTACAGCCACAGTGATGGTGACTGAGGAAGGCACCAAAACCGTGAACACTGGGGTACAAAATGCTCAGAATGCTGAGCACGCTTTTCAGGGCATCAAAAAATCGATTGACACCGCCGTCCTTAACAACCAGCAAGTTTCACTCACCCTCCAACAGCAGGTCGATGCCATTCATCAGATAGTAGAGGCCATGACTGCTATCGATCGCGGCTCCCAAGAAAATGTCTCTGGCCTCACCCAAACCCATTCCAGGACAAAGCATTTAAGCCAAACGGCAGAAGTGCTTCAGGCAATGGTATGACCCCAAATCCATTTGAGTCGACGTGCCGATCTCACCGTCCTGCTTTCGAGTGCCTCTATGCCCATTCGCGTGTTGCTTGTCGAAGACTCCCCCATCGCTCTGGTGATCCTCAAAAGGATTTTGGAGACATCTCCTCACATTGAAGTGGTAGGTACCGCTAGCACAGGCCTAGAAGCCCTGGCCATGATTCCTAATGTTGAGCCCCAAGTGATTTGCACCGATCTACATATGCCCAAAATGGATGGCTTATCCTTGACAATCGAGGTCATGGCCCACTATCCCTGTCCAATTTTAGTGGTGAGTTCTTCTGTTCACGAAGATGATCCTCAAAACGTCTTCCAGCTTTTAGCTGCGGGGGCAGTTGATATATTTCCCAAGCCTAGAGGAGGGCTCACCCCAGTTGATCCGCTCTTAAATCAAGAGTTAATTGATAAAATCTTAGTGCTCGCTGGGGTCAAAGTTTTTAGAAAAAAGCGGGCGCACTTAATCACTGGGAAACAACATCAACTGCCCCCAATGCATACTCGTTACCCTAACAGACCTAGGGTGATCGCGATTGGAGCCTCCACTGGCGGCCCCCAGGCTTTGCAAAAGTTATTTACTAAACTACCCAAAGATTTTCCACCGATCCTGTGTGTCCAGCATATCAGCGCAGGCTTTTTACAGGGCTTAATCGACTGGCTTAAAAAAACCTGTGCGCTCTCCATCGAGATTGCCCAGCCGGGGCAAAAACCACATCCCGGTCATATCTACTTCCCCGCCGAAAATCGCCACCTGACGTTGGATGATCAAGGCCGATTTGTTCATCTCGACTTGCCCACGGTTGACGGACATCGTCCGTCTATCACAGTCACCTTTGACGCCGTGGCCCAGCGCTATGGTCGCCGTGCAATGGGCATCTTACTCACTGGTATGGGGCAAGATGGGGCGATCGGCCTCAAGTCTATCTGCCAGAACGGTGGCATGACCATTGCCCAAGATAGCGCCACCTCCGTGGTGTTTGGCATGCCCAAGGTAGCGATTGAGTTAGGGGCCGCTCAACAGGTGTTGCCCATTGATGCGATCGCACAAACCCTGCTCAAGTCCGTCTATCAACCCCACCTTCGTCATCCCTAGTAGCTTATATGTCACAGCCAGTCCCGATCTCCCCATCGTTACAACACGCCTTCGGTCAACTGATCGCAGAGAGTTGCGGCTGGCAAATCAAACCCAAAGATCGTACCCTGGTTGAGCAAAAGATCAGGCACCGCATGGCCGCGCTCGAGCTATCGCACCCCGAAGCTTACTACCAGTTATTAACCGCACCCACCCCAAATAGCCGACAAGAATGGCAGCATTTGATTGCGCTCCTCACCAATCCTGAGAGCTTCTTCTACCGAGATCGAGGCCAGTTTAATGTGCTCCGCAAATATGTGCTGCCAGACCTGATCAAGCGTCACCACAACGATAAGCAACTGCGAATTCTGAGTGCGGGCTGCTCCACCGGAGAGGAGGCTTATTCCCTCGCACTGACGTTAAAAAACCTGATGCCTGATATCGATCAGTGGCGGATCACCCTTCTGGGCACCGATATCAACACCCACGCCCTAAAGCAGGCAAAAGCAGGCATTTATCGCCCCTGGTCGCTCAGGGGCGTTGATCCCATCACCAAACAACAATTTTTTCGCCAGATTGATGGGCACTATCACCTGGATGACGACATCAAAGCAATGGTGCGTTTTCGAACTTTAAACTTAGTGGGCAAGACGCTGTCCCAACCCAATGCCCAACTCAAACTAGATTTGATTCTCTGCCGCAATGTCTTTATTTACTTTAGCGAAAGTGCGATCGCCAACGTCATCGACAGCTTTTACAGAATGCTGCGACCATCAGGCTATTTACTGACTGGCCATACTGAACTTTGGAACCAGGATATGAGCCGATTTGAGACCCAGTCATATCCCGAGTCGCTAGTCTATCAGCGCCCTGAAAATCCCCAAGCACATCCCGAGTCGCTGGTATATCAGCGCCTTGAAAATCCCCCACCCTCCCCCGGATCTCCCCCGGATCTCCCTTCCGGGGAACAAGCCCTGATCGACAAAGCCATCACCTTGTTCAAAGCCCAATCATTTGACCAGGCGATGCCCTACGTCGAAAAATCACTCAAACTCCAACCGCAGAACTTTGATGTCCTTTGTCTGATGGCCCAGCTACAGCTCAAAATAGGCCAGTTAGACACGGCTGCTCAATATTGCCGCCAAGCGTCAGAGATCGAAGCCTTCTCAGTGATGCCTTACTACACGCTGGCCCAAATCTTAAAACGTCAAGGCAATCGTGCCGCCGCCAAACGAACCTTCAAAAAAATCCTCTATCTAGAGCCCACATCAGTCGCCGCCTACGTTGAACTCAGCAAACTCTATCGACAAGAAGGCAATGCTCAAAAAAGTATCAAAATGCGCCGCTCAGCCCTTAGCCTGCTTAGAAAGCTCCCCGTCAACACCAAAATTTTTGAGCTAGATGACCTGACAGTTGCCGAGCTTCTATTAAAATTCTGAGCCTTATATTCCGAGCCTTAAATTCTGACCATTATCTTGACAGGAGAATCTCCTATGGGTAAGCCCACCTACTTTAGTTTTACCTCACACAATCAGCGATTTAGCATCAACGCCACCTACATTGACGAGGTCTTCGCCTTGCCAGAAATTATGATGCTGTCAGAGGCATCCCCAGATATCCTTGGGGCCATCAATCTGCGGGGGGTATTGATTCCCATTCTAGATATCAATATCAGTCTAGGCGCAACCACGTCAGACTACCATCTAAGTGATAGCGTCATTGTCTTAAATCAAGACCAGCTCAAGGTTGGTATCATTGTCAATGCTGTACATAGTCTAGAGACCGCCTCCCTAGAAGAAATCCCCACTGAGAGTTTAAATCACCCAGCCCTCGCCAACCTGAGACGGAAACAGATGATCGCGGGGTTAGTCCAAGATGCCCATAATACCCTCATTTTGCAAGGTCCCGAACAATGGTTGCAGTACATTGAAGTACAGCAAGTCATCTCTATGGCCAGTCTTCTAGAAACGCCTAATCAGAGCAACGTCTCCCTCCAACCCTCATCTACCGATGAAGATAACTTATCTCAACGCCCTATCTTTTTTCCACAGGCAACCGTTGACGAGCGGACGATTTTACACCAACGCGCCAATAACCTAAAACAATCCCTCAAAAGTCCCGAAACGCAAAACGTCAAAACCCTGAGTGTCGTTTCCCTGGGTGAGCAGCTTTTTGGTATCGACTTAGAGGTTGTGCAAGAGTTTATTGAGATTTCAAATCTGACCCCGGTCCCCTGCTGCCCCCCCTCAATCGTGGGTAACCTCAACCTCCGTGGTGACGTCCTGACCATCATTGATATCCGCAGCTTAATGAATTTACCTTTAGCGCCTATCTCTCAAAAATCTCAGGCAATCGTCTTAGAGTCAGACGGCATCACTGCTGGCGTTGTCGTAGACAATATCCTAGAATCTATGTTTCTGTTAAATCCCAGTGAAATTGAGCCGAGCGCCCCAACGACTGAAGACGCTAGCCATCAATACTTATCAGGTATGGCCACTTATAACAACGCCACGATGGGGATTTTAGATTTAGCCAAAGTGTTGACCCAGGGCGATCTTATTGTCGATGAGGTTGCTTAGCAGTCGCACTGCGAATCAGCGAATTCTCTGACTGAGCCCCAGCCTCGACAAAACTTGGCCTGGCAGCAGGGGTCAAAATCAACCGGATAGCCCGATCCCTAAAGAGATAACTGTGCAACCAGCTGAACAACACCAACAAGCGACTGCGAAAACCAGGTAAATAAACCAAATGCACCATTAACCACATCAGCCACGGCAAAAAACCGGTGAGCAACAGGGGGCCAATTTGGCCCACCCCCGAGTAGCAACCGATAATGGCTAGTCGCCCCTTATTGAGGTAACTAAAAGGTTTAGGGGTTTTCCCTTTGATCTGTCGCCTAACATTTCGAGCCACCGCCACCCCTTGCTGTAGGGCCTCAGGCGCAACCCCGGTCAAGGGCTTGCCTCGGTGAATGACATGGGCCAGATCGCCAATCACGTAAACATTAGGATGGGTTTCTAACTGCAGAGTGGGCTCTACAACCAGCTTACCCCTCGCTGCCGTTTTTAGCTCCGCTGAGGCACTGGGTCGAGCTGCCGTCAATCCCGCCGTCCAAATCACGGTCGCCGTTGTCAGGGTAGCCCCGGACTGTAGATAAATATCCGTCGGCGTTACCCGACTCACCATCGCCTCAAGTCGTACCTCGACACCGATTTTACGCAGCTTTCGAACAGTATAGCGCCCCAACGCTGGCGGCAAATTAGCTAGCAGACCTTCGCCAGCCTGTAGCAGGACAATGCGAATCTCTTGAAAATCAAGGCCAGGGTAGTCTCGGACTAAGGAGCGCTTTAGCTCTACCAGCGTGCCCGCCGTCTCAACCCCAGTCGGGCCACCCCCCACAATGGCAAATGTCAGTAGTCGTTGTCGACGCTCTAAATCAGACTCACGATTCGCCTGCTCAAAACATTGCAGAATATGATTCCTAATCGAAATCGCTTCATCCAAATTACGCATCGAAAAAGAATACTCAGCAGCTCCCGGAATTCCGAAAAACTGGGTTTGACTGCCTGTGGCTAAAACCAAGTAATCATAGGAGAGCACAGACTCGTTAGTCTCAATCACCTGGCTCGAAAAAT
>JBCBQD010000002.1:0-60260 GCA_039820425.1 Cyanobacteria bacterium J06635_1 | reverse complement strand
CTTTAGTCCGCCTACGCGGGCTCTCTGTAACCCAGATACATTCTAGGTTCTAGAAACCTGCACAGGCAGGTTTTGTAATCCTCAGGCGCGGTTTTAACCGCCCGCCGCGAAAGTTTTGTCAGTCAACCAACTTCTCCATTCACCAGCGCAGCGCCCCCACCAAGCGCAGCGCCCCCACCAAGCACCAGCCAACTCACCCAGCACAGCACACTCACCGAGCGCAGCCAACTCACCCATTCACCAACACAGCAAACTCACTTCTCAGCGGGCAAGTTAATAATAAATTCAGCCCCCTCGCCCAGGGTGGAATTGCAGGATATTTGGCCCCCATGCTTTTGGGTGATGATTTGATAGCTGATTGACATGCCCATGCCGGTGCCCTTACCCACAGGTTTAGTGGTGTAAAAGGGATTGAACATCTTATATTTGATCGAGTCAGACATGCCAATGCCGTTATCGGCAATTACAATGCGAACCTGATTCGTCGAAAGCAGTTCAGTCCGAATAGTGATGGTGGGATTTTGGATTACAGCTGAATCTTCCTCATTTTTCCCATCTCCGTGTCCCCGCGTCCCCGCGTCCGTTCGGGTGAGCCCGCGTCGCAGCCCATATTCTTCCTCTGCCTCCTTTGCTCCCTTGCCTCCCTGCTCCCTCTCTTCTGCCCCAAACTTCTCCTCCAGCGAATCAATTGCATTGGATAAGATATTCATAAAAACCTGATTGAGCTGACCGGGATAGCACTCAAGCGGGGGTAGCTCACCGTAGTCTTTAACAATTTCAACAGCGGGCATATCGGCCGTACCCTTGAGTCGGCTACCCAAAATCACCAGGGTATTTTCAATACCTTCATGGATATCAACGGCTTTACGCTCAGATTCGTCCAGCCTTGAGAAATTGCGCAGGGAGAGGACAATCTCTCGGATCCGCTGGGTGCCCATATCCATCGAGTCGAGCAGCTTGGGAAAGTCTCGTTGGATAAACGCCAGGTCAATGGCTTCGATTTCGGCTGCGATCGCAGCCTCTGGCTCAGGATATATCTGCTGATAAAGGCTAACCAGATGGAGCAAATCCTCGGCATACTGCTGCGCCGGTTGCAGGTTGCCATGGATAAACCCCACCGGATTATTGATCTCATGGGCAACCCCCGCCACCAACTGACCTAGGCTAGACATTTTTTCGCTTTGGATCATTTGCAGCTGGGTCTGTTTGAGCTTTTTTAAGGTCGTTTTCAAGGTTTCGGCCTGACGCTGTAGCCTCAGCTCAGCGGCTTTGCGATCGCGAATATCCCGCATGATCGAGGAGAAAAATTCCACCTCCCCTTGCTCATTTCTATGGGCTACCATGACTTGAGAAATCGGAATTTTTTCACCACTGTGGCTCAGTAATACCGATTCGCCTGACCAATAACCTGTTTCGGCAGCGAGCGGTAACTGCTCTGTTTCTAATGCCGAAAGGATTTCAGGCGGATGAACCTCGCTGATATGAAATTGATCAACCTCGTCAGCGGCTATGCCCAAGAGCGTCTGACCTGCTTTGTTTAGATACAGGTTATTCCCCTGAGCGTCAGCAATGCCGATAATATCGGTGGTGGCTTCTAAGATGGCCAGCAGCCGAGCCTGCTCACTGTCAATGCGTTTGCGCTCAGTGATGTCTTCAATGACGCCCAAAATACCGTTGACGTTACCAGCTTTATCATGCAGCGGTATTTTGCTGGTGCTCAGCCAGGCCTGCCGCCCATCGGCCTGGAGCTGCGGTTCCACAATTCTCAGCTCTGGCTTATTACTGTCCATGACCCGACGGTCACAGGCACGATACCAGTCTGATTCTTCTCGCTTCCAGGGCATGTCGTAGTCGCTTTTACCCACCATTTGAGAAGGGTGCTCAAACCCTGCAATCGCGGCAAACTCAAGATTACAGCCCAGATAAGCACTATCGAGGTTTTTCCAAAAAATGGCAAAGGGAAGGCTGTCTACCACCTGCTGCAAAACCTGCTTTGAGTGTTCAATTTTGGCTTCGGCAGCTTTGCGATCGCTAATGTCGCGAACGCTGGCTAACACCACCGCTTGGCCGTTTAGGTTGACCCTGCGCAGCACAATCTCAACTTCAAAGCAGCGGCCATCATAGGGACGTTTCGCGATCCATTCAAAGCAAAGTGTCTCTCCTGACACAACCTCTTGCCAATAATGGGATAGCTGATCTAGCGGATTGTCTGGGCTAGAAAAATCGTCAGCGATAGAGAATCTTGAAGCATCTGCGCGGCTAACTTGATACAGATCTAAAACCCGATCGTTGACATCAATGAGATTGCCGCCAAGGTCATGGACAAAAATAGCTTCGTAGGTGTTATTAAAAATTGTCCGCAGGTATTGCTCTGACGCCTTAGACATCGCTTCTGTGCGATCGCTCACTTCCATATAAGTCACCACAAGCTGATGCACACAATCAGTCTTATCTCGCAATGGCGTCACCCTGACTGACCAATCGGTGATTTGATTCTCAATCTCAAGCTTTTCTGCAAAGTGCGTCGTCTGCCCCTGCTGAATAGCCCGTCTGTAGTGAACTGTGTAGTATTCGACGGTCTCTGGGGGCAATGTCTCTGTCAACGTTTTATTGAACAATGCTGCCATTGGGATAGGACTGATGCGGTCCATGGCAGAGTTAAAGCAGACAAAGCGAAAATCGGCTCCCTCTTGCAGAACCTCCAACACAAAGATGCCATAGTCAACGCTGTCCCATAGCGTCTGAAGCAACTCAGTCTGCGCATTAGACAACTCGTTTTCAAATCGCTCAGAGTCTATTGATGGCAGATTAAAAGTGGGGCTGGTCATATAAACGAACAAGCAGTAGGCATCATTTGGAATAGGGTGGCCTGTCTTCACAGCTCTGCCCTATTAGCTTAGATTGCCCGCTTATCCTCTATCGCAACCTTTACTGGCTTGCTTAAATGGCTTGCTGCCTAATAGCCGCAATAATTTGTCCGTTGGCTTTAGGAAACGGGTATTCGTCAATCTCATCTAGGGTGACCCACTTAACTTCGTCACATTCAATCGGCTGTGGTGTACCGCTGAGGTGCGTGCAGTTGAAAACATTCAGGGTTACCTTGAAGTGGGTGTAGGCATGCTCAATGGTGATCAGGCGGTCTTGTACCTCAACTTCGATGCCCAGTTCCTCTTGAATTTCACGGCGGACGCAGTCTTCCACCGATTCATCCGGTTCAATCTTGCCCCCCGGAAACTCCCAGAGCCCGCCGAGCAGTCCCTCTTGCTTACGACGATCGATCAGAATGCGGCCATCCTTGCCGTAGATAACGGCCACACCGATGTGTTTATGGGGTAAGGGGCCACGGGATTCTGACATGGGTATCTCCGACTGTCGATTTTGATGATAAGTGGCGCAGTGGGGTTGCCAAGGGCACAATAAACAGGCTGGATTATGGCGGGTACACAGGGTCGCGCCCAAATCCATCAGGGCCTGGTTAAAATCCCGAGGATGCTTAGGATCTAGTACCTGCTCTGATAGCTGCCATAGCCGATCAAGTGCCTTGCTGGGGGGCTGCTCCAGAGCCACTAGCCTTGCCAGCACTCGCTTCACATTACCATCTAAGATAGCGACGGGTTGGTCAAACGCCGCACTGAGAATGCCGCCAGCAGTGGTGCGACCGATGCCGCGCAGTGCGATCACCTCCTCAAATTTTTCTGGAAACCGCCCCTGATGGTGTTCCACAACCTGCTGGGCAGCCCGATGTAGATTGCGAGCCCGCGCATAGTAGCCCAGCCCTTCCCAAGCCTTCAACACTTGCTGCTGCTCCGCTGCAGCCAATACCTCAACGGTCGGGAACTGCGTCAGCCAGCGCCCATAGAAAGGAATCACTGTCTTAACCTGGGTCTGCTGCAACATGATCTCAGAGATCCAAATCGCGTAGGGGTCACGACTCCGTCGCCAGGGCAAATCCCGGCCACAGTCTGCGTACCACTGTCGCAGTGCTTTTCTGAGCGAGTGAATTACAGAGGGGCTCATAACAGAACTCGGCGGGATTGCTCCCACCGAGTTCTGCTCTGTACTACTAACTTGTTGCTTTCGCTGTCTCAACACCACTGAATATTGGCTAGGCCTACAGACGAGTCACCATACACCTAAGCATTATCCTCATCTGTAAACTCGGTTTGCATAAGAGAGGATTCAAACGCTAAACGCTGCTCTGCACCGCGCAAAAAATATCCGCTCATCATAGCAGATGCCAGCAGGTGGCCCAGGCTTTCACGGCTAGTGGTGACGCTGATATCAAACTGCTGCGACGGCAAGCCGCCCAACAATCCAATGATGTTATGCTCCATCACCTGCATCACTTCAGTCGACGCAGGGTTAGAGAGCTGAGCAATCGTTTCAGGACTCATATCCTTAACATACTGCAGCAGCGTATTAGATTGAGTAGACTCGCTTCGAAACAGTTCAGGTTCTTGACCAGGTAAGTTATTCATCGCGTTACTCACTCGAAACATTGCAGTTCAGAGGCGAGGTTGTTTTCTCTCTCTGGCTGTATAGATAATCTAACAAACCCATTGAGATCTCTAAAGTGGGCAGAACCGAACTGGGAGAGGTGGGGGCGCTTGGTGGGCTAGTGAGTTCGCTGCGCTGGTGAGATCGCTGCGCTTGGTGAGATCGCTGCGCTTGGTGAGATCGCTGCGCTGGTGAATAGAGACGTTGCTCACTCACCCACTCACCCACTCACCCCTTATCCCTCTGATCAAAGAAAATAAACCCCTGTCAGCTTCCTGGTCAATTAGGCTACAATTGTTAAGGTTTTTTACAGAAAGTTTCAAAAGCAGTCTTTCAAAACCGAATCCTTCACGAACTCGAAATCATGAGCCTTCCCATCCGCAATGTCGCAATCATCGCCCACGTTGACCACGGCAAAACCACTTTAGTAGATGCCTTGCTGGAGCAATCAGGCATTTTTCGAGAAGGGGAAGCGGTGCCCACCTGTGTGCTGGATTCCAACGACCTGGAACGGGAACGCGGCATTACGATTTTGTCGAAAAATACGGCGGTTCGCTACAAAGACACGCTGATCAATATTGTTGATACCCCTGGCCACGCCGACTTTGGCGGTGAAGTGGAGCGGGTGCTGGGCATGGTAGATGGCTGCATCCTGATTGTGGATGCGAATGAAGGACCGATGCCCCAAACTCGGTTTGTATTAAAGAAGGCTTTGGAAAAAGGTTTGCGCCCTATTGTGGTAGTTAACAAGATTGACCGGCCCCAGGCTGATCCGATGGGTGCAGTGGACAAGGTGCTGGATTTGTTCATCGAGCTGGGGGCAGATGACGACCAGTGTGATTTCCCCTATTTATTTGCTTCGGGTCTATCTGGATTTGCTAAAGACGAGCTTGAAGACGAAAACAAAGACATGCAGCCGCTGTTTGAAGCGGTCTTACACCATGTTCCCCCGCCGGTCGGCGATCCTGAAAAGCCGCTACAGCTCCAGGTGACCACCCTTGATTATTCTGATTACTTGGGCCGTATCGTCATTGGCAAGGTTCATAACGGCACTATCCGGGCTGGTGAGCAGACGGCCCTAATTAAAGAAGACGGCAAAATCGTGAAGGCTAAAATTTCAAAGCTGATGGGCTTTGAAGGGCTACAGCGGACCGAAATTCAAGCAGCCACGGCTGGCAACCTGGTGGCCGTAGCGGGATTCGCCGATGCCAATATCGGTGAGACGATTACGTGCCTAGATGATCCTCAAGCCTTGCCACTGATCAAGGTAGATGAACCCACTCTGCAAATGACCTTTGCCGTGAATGACTCTCCTTTCGCAGGCAAAGAGGGTAAGTTTGTGACCTCTCGCCAAATTCGCGATCGCTTAATGCGCGAGCTTGAAACCAATGTGGCGCTGCGGGTTGAGGAAACTGACTCCCCGGATCGATTTGCCGTATCAGGTCGAGGTGAGCTACACCTGGGTATTTTAATCGAGACCATGCGCCGGGAAGGCTACGAGTTTCAGGTGTCTCAGCCGCAGGTGATTTTCCGTGAGGTCAACGGTCAGCCCTGTGAACCTTACGAGCAGCTGGTCTTGGATGTGCCAGAAGAAGCCGTAGGCGGCTGTATGGAACGACTGGGTCAGCGCCGGGGCGAAATGCAAGACATGATGATGGACAGCCACGGTCGTGCTCAGCTTGAGTTTGTGGTGCCAGCCCGCGGGTTGATTGGCTTCCGAGGTGATTTTATGCGCCTGAGCCGGGGCGAAGGCATCATGAACCACAGCTTCCTGGAGTATCGGCCCATGTCTGGCGATGTGGATACCCGCCGCAACGGTGTGTTGATCTCGTTTGAAGAGGGAACGGCTACTTTCTATGCACTCAAGAACGCGGAGGATCGCGGCGTCTTTTTTATTGAGCCTGGGACTAAAGTTTATAAAGGCATGATCGTGGGTGAAAACAATCGTCCCCAAGATCTAGAACTCAATATCTGCAAAGCCAAGCAGCTCACTAACCACCGCGCCGCCAGCGGCGATGAGCTGGTGCAGCTACAAACGCCCCAGGAGATGAGCCTGGAGCGGGCGCTGGAGTATATTGGCCCCGATGAGATGGTGGAGGTGACGCCAGAGTCAATTCGCCTCCGTAAGATGCCGAAGAAAAAATTGGCAAAGCGCTAATAGACGGAAATTCAATAATTCAATTAAGAAAGGACATTGCCCTGATTGCGAGGCAATGTCCAATGCTGTCGGAACATCGACAACGCTGAATATTTCATGCTGCCTGTGTCTGCTGTTTTTGATGGCTGATAGTTGCGATCGCAACCCCCACTATCAAGATGATTGCCCCGAGCATGACGGTTACGCTCTGGACTTCTCCAAACGTCCAGTAGCCCAACAGGCTGGCGACGATCGGCTCGCCTAAAATCACCAGAGTAAGCAGTTGAGGCTTCACCCATCCCATTGCCCAGTTAAAACAGGTGTGGCCAACCAGTTGGGGAACAACCGCCAGCAGGAAAACGTATCCATAGGTTAGCTTTGCATATCCGCCATAGCCATAGTCCCAAAAGAAGGGCAAGGGCAATAAAATGGCGGTCGCGGTGGCGTAAACCACAGCCGTGTGATGGCCCGTTTTGATACCTGAACTCTGGGCCCGGTGCCCGAGGAGAACATACAGGCCCGTAGACAAGGCACCCGCCAGGGCTAAACCGTTGCCTAACCAAGGCACCGCATGGCCTGTGGCCTCAGCTGGGGTTGCCAGACTAATCATCAAGCTCCCAGCCAGGGCAACGGCTGTGCCGACCAGGGCAAGACGTCGGGGTTTATCTTTAAACCACCACCAGGCCAGAAAAATCGCTAAAACCGGGTGCAAGTTAGACAGTGTTGTCGAAGCTGCAATGGAGGTATAACTCAACGACATCATCCAGGTTGCTAAATAGCCTGCTAGACCGATACCGGCGACGAGAGACCATTTCGAGTAACAGTGTGCCTTGACGGACCTGGCTTCTCCACCGAGGTTTAGGAGGTTAGGCAGAAGATAAGCGGGAAGATTAGAGCATGGGTGGGTTCGCTACGCCAGTGAGGGGATGAATGAGCAGCAAACCCACCAGCGCAGTGCATTCACCCCCCACCATCTGCCCTAACCAAAATTTTCAGCTTGACGCATATCAGGCAGATTGCAAAATGTGAGTGACCCAGGCTTGATTGAAGACTTCAGCATAGAGGCGATTAGCAATCCCCAGATGGCTGCCCTGTTTGACGACCAATCCAGAGAGGCGTAGTTCGGTTTGCGCAGGGCTATCATCAATCAGGATCTGTGCAGAAGCAAGCAGCTGCTGGTAGATTTCCAGCATGGGTTTGGTCGGGGTTGCAGGGCTCAAGATGCGATCGCGAATGGTCTTTAAATGTTCTGGGTTATCCTTGGTTTCCCAGTTTTGGATGATGTGCGATCGCACCAATGCATCAATCCTGACCTGCTCTTCTCCTTCTGGAATAAGCTCTTGTGTATTGCGGATCAACTGACAGATTTTTTGACTCAAAAAGGGCTGCCCCCCTGTCCAGGCCAACACCTGGGTCAAGACCCTTTGGGGCCGAGCAACTTTATCAGAGAGACCCTGCAGCAGAGGATACGCCTCATGGAGTCGAAACCCATGTAGCTCAATGGCCTGCCCAATATTAAACGGAGTTCGCCTGGAGTCTTGCATAAGCTGAGACGGGATGGCCACCCCCAACAGCACAAAGGTCAACCGTCGATAGTCAGGGTTATCGGCCCGCTGATTGAAGCAGGTGCGGAGCCAGATAAAGAAATCATCGGCCTCAAATTCAAGGCTGATCACACTGTCCACTTCATCGATGAAAACAATAATGTCTCTGAGAATGTGGGTCAAAATCACTTGATTGACAAAGGCATCCAGCCGCTGCACGGGAGCCAAAAAGGTATGTTCTCGCCACCAGGCCCGACTATTTATCTGTTTTCGCAGGCCCAGCCCGCTGGCCAGGAGATGCATCAGACCGGCATACCATTGTTCCTGGGTCGTTTGTCGATTGCCAATCACAGATAGGTCAATCGATACACAGGCCGACCCTTCGGCCTGCATCCGATTCATCATCTGCACCCGCAGGCTAGATTTGCCGACCTGGCGAGCATTGAAGATATAACAATACTGACCATGTCGGAGAAATTTATAGAGTTGACGATCGGCTTGGCGCACCACGTAGGTCGGGGCCTCTAACGGTAAGCTGCCACCCACCTGATAGTCATAGTGAGAAAGGTGCTCCCCCGTTCTCAGCAGCGCATTTTCGATTAGCAACTCTGCCTGGGTTGCTTTGAGTACTTCCAGGGTTTGGGCTTGCTCTTGGGTGCGCTCTTTGACCCGCAATTCCAGAGCTTTATTCTGGGTTTCCAGCGACACTGCGTAGGCGCGGATTTCTTGCACCATGGTATTAAAGGCCGTCGCTAAAAGCCTCAGCTCATCCGGGCTTTTGACGGATACGGGCTTACTATAGTCGTGTTTGCCAACCCGTTCTGCCCCCGCTTTTAATTCGTCAATGGGGAGCCCTAGCCAGCGGGCTAGGCCAACAGCAACCAACGCTGACAGCCCCAGACTGACAAGAATGGCCCCGCTGCAAATCCATCTGAGCTGCCTCACCTGTGCCACCTCTTGAGTTGCGTCAAAATCTAAACCGAGAACAGCAATCACCTCTCCCTGATTATTTTTAATCGGGACAACAGCGGTGAGCCAGGTGCCAAATTCGTCAGAGTAAAAAGACGGGGCCGTCTGGGATTGCCCCTCAAAGGCACTCGCAAAAAAAGAATCGGGGATACGATACAGATTGCCAATCGGGTTGCCGGGCCAGTCTCCTTGGGGTTCGTAGAGCCCGTCAGCAATAAATTTAATCACCTGATGGCTGGGGGATTCTGGAATCTCGACCATAAGATAGGCCGAGATGGTGGCAGGATTAATCGCTTCTTTCAAGTCAGGTTGGGCATAGGTTGTTTGGGGAGACCCCATTTCAGCGCGACTGGCCTCACCAATACGGCGCATAATTTGCGACAACGCTTGAAAATCTGCCGATGCCATCAGTTGGTTGGCGACTTCGGGGGAGAGTGTCAGCGCAGTTTCACCGAGCGGCGTGGCCAGCATCTCCGGTGTAATGGACCTAGATTTCTCTTCGGAGATGCGCTTGAGCCGCAGAATACTGGCCTGGATTGATTCGTCAAAGAGAAAGCTACTGGTTTGCCCTACATCCTTGAGTCGCCCTGCAGTTTGACGCACCAGCAGCCCATGGAGCTGCGCATACAAAAACCAAACACTGATGGCCGTCATCCCCGCCGCCAGCGCTGAGATCACTAAACCAAACTTGACGGCAAAGGGCAGCTTTGGAAAGCGAGGCATAGGGGATCGGTGTGAGGATAAAGTGCCAATAAAATATTAGGCTCGATCTGGCCCTAGGTGAGCTGATGCAACGTTTGGACGACCCAGGCCTGATTGAAGACGTTTTCATAAACGCGATTGGCGATATCTAGATGAGTGCCTTGTTTGATGACCAACCCTGAGAGGCGCAGTTCGGTCTGCTCCGGGCTATCGTCAGCGGGGATTTGAGTAGCGCTCAGGAGTTGCTGATAAATTGCTAGCATGGCTTTGGCCCGGGTGGGATTGCTCAATAGGCGATCGCGAATCGTTTTCAAATGTTCTGGGTCATCTTTAGTTTCCCAATTTTCAATCATGTGCGATCGCACCAACCCGTCAATTCTCTCCTGCTCTTCCCCCTCTGGGATAGGCACATCAGCGGTGCGAATTAACTGACAGATCTTTTGGCTGAGAAAAGGTTGGCCCCCCGTCCAGGCTAAAATTTGGGCCAGCACGCTTTGGGGCCGCGCCACGGTGTCAGAAAACCCCTGCAAAAGGGGATGCGCCTCATGGAGTTGAAAACCATTGAGCTCAATGGCTTGACCAATATTAAACGGAGTTCGCTGGGGATCCTGGATGAGCTGAGATGGGGTAGCAACGCCCAACAACACAAACGTGAGCCGTCGATAGTCAGGATGATCGGCCCGCTGATTAAAACAGGTGCGCAGCCAGATAAAGAAATCATCCGCCTCAAATTCTAGACTGATTACACTGTCTACTTCGTCGATAAAAACGATAATGTCTTCGGTAATATGGGGCAAGATCACCTGATTGACAAACTCACCTAGCCGCTGCAAAGGTGATAACAACCTATGATCTCGCCACCAGGCTCGAATATCTAGCTGCTTTCTCAGGCCCAAACTACTGGATAACACATACATAAAGCCTGCATACCACTGCTCTTGGGTGGTTTGACGATTGCCAATGACGGACAGATCAATGGCAACACAGGCAGCCCCTTCGGTCTGCATCCGCTTCATCATTTGCACCCGCAGGCTCGACTTGCCCATTTGCCGGGCATTAAAGATATAGCAATATTGACCGCGCCGAAGGGCCTTGTAGAGCTGACGATCGGCCTGGCGCACCACGTAGGTTGGGGCATCGGTACCCAGGGACCCGCCCACCTGATACTCGACACTCGACGGCTGATCGGCACTGCGTAACAGTTCGTTCTCAATGACTAGCTCTGCTTGAGTTGCCTTCAGCAGTTCGAGGGTTTGTGAGAGTTCCTGGGTGCGGTTAGCAACCCGCTGCTCCAGGGTGCGGTTAGCATCTTCTAAAGCCTCATTCAGCGTCTGCATTTCCTCGTAAAGTCTGGCATTGGTCAGAGAAATTGCGATTTGAGTCGAGAGAACATCCAGAATTTCCAGGCGTTCGGGGGTAAAGGCTCCGGTGGTTAAGTTGTTCTCAAGATATAGAAACCCCATCATCTGACCCTGGTTAACGATGGGCGCACAGAGAATAGATTTGGGCTGATGTTTCACGATATAAACATCATGCCGAAATGCTTCTGAGTCAGGTCCATTCACAATCAAGACAGGGTCTTGGGTGCGTACTACATAGTTCATCACCGACAGCGGCAACACTTCATCCAGGGGCGTGGAGCTCGACGGGGGGCGGGTGACTGCACCGTCAATTGTTCCTGTGGCTTCAACCTGCCAGGTATCCTCCTGTTGCAGTACTAACACCCCTGTTTGGGCTCCGGCATTTTCGATCACAATCTGCATCAAGGTTTCCAAAAGGCCCGTCAGGCGGATTTCACTGGCAATGGCGTGGGAGGCCTTAATCACTGTAGACAGATCAAGACTGCTCGATGTGTCAGAGCTGGAGGACGATGGCGTTGTAGATTGCTGCATCGTACTGTTGTCTGTTGTCTGTGTCGTTATCCGCTTTTGGGGAATGGCGGGGGTCAGTAGTTTGGGGTGGCGACGGGCTAGCGCCTGTGCCTTAGCCTTTGCGCCCCATTGCTGATAGCCGTAGTAGGCCGATTGCATATAGCCTCGGGCGATATTGGCTTTGCCCCTGGTGAGCCAAAATTGAGCCGCCAGCTCATTTGCGATCGCTTCATTTTGAACAAATTCGTGTGCCTGGGCAGACGCAATCGCCTGGTCATAGCGTTCGATGGCGCTGGTGATGTCACCCGATAAGCGATCTATCTCAGCCAGGACCAGTAAATATCGATGTTGGTAGTTGGCCTCACAGTTGTCGGCCCATCCCCGTAGTTTCTCAGCGCAGGTTTGGAGCGTTTCCCAGTAGGTTGATTGGGTTTCTTCGTCAGCGGCCTCGTACAGCGCCGCCAGGATCAATGCCTGGTAAAACGTGTGCTCGGCTTCCCCTGGCATGCCTGCGACAAAAGCAATGATCTCTTCACTCTGATGAGAAAAGCTGAGGGCTCGATCATATCGGCCAAATAGCCAGGCGTGCATCGCCTTGAAAACAAACAGCGAGACTAAACCAGGAATATATTGGTTGGTTTGAAAGAGATGAATGCAGGTGGCCTCATCAAAATCGGCTAAATCATCTCCTTCACAGGAGAAAGTCCCGGTCTGCAGGGCGGAGCAGATATAGAGATAAATCTGCACCTGTCGGGCAAACACCTCGTTTTGGGTCTTGCGCAGGTAGGCCAGATAGCGAGCTAGCTCGGTCTGAATCTCGCCCAGCTCAGTTCCCATCAAGATCAGGTGCAACCCCAGGTGGGTGACGATATACCCTGTAAAAACATCGCCAGTCTCAACACCGACTCGATAGGCGCGACGCAGCAGGACTATCCCCGCTTTGAAGGGACGCCGCCAGTGGCTGATAAACCCTACATAGGAGTTGAGAACCTTCGCTTCGTTATAGTTGTTGTAGCGATCTTTGAGCTGGAGCGCCACTTGTCCGAAGGTATAGGCGGTTTCATAATCTCGAAACGCGGCTGATAGCATGGCCCCCCAAAAGACATACCCCTGGGATGCCCATTGAGAGTTGCCATACTGCATCGACAAATTTGCCATTTTCAGGGTTACCAGCGTAACCAGGGTGGGATCGGTAAAATAGGCCGGTCCCGTCATATTCACCAGCAGCTGCATGCAGGCGCGGGCGGTGACATCTGTCATCTCAGGCGTCTCCACTAGCTGGGGAATCTGACACGCTTGAAGATGCTGACGATAAATTTCGAGCTCTGCTTCTAGAATGGATGCTGTGTCGTCTGGAGATTGTGGCCAGTGGAGCCCTAAGCTACGCAGCGCCTCACCCCCTACACTCAGATTCTCAACAAATTTGCCCTGGTTGTCGTATAAAACCAGGCGAATGATATGAATCGTAGCCTGATCGATCACAGAGGCTGCCTGATCGAGGGTGACCTCAAATAGATGCTCTGCCCGGTCAAAATGACCACAAAGATATTCACACTCAGAGCCGTCGCGGTGTAGCAAGAACGTCAGATCATAGCGATCTTGCCAGGCGCTCTCGGGTAAGAGAGACAGCCCCGTATTAAAGTATTCTATGGCAGCTTCGTAGGCACTGGCCCCTTTGGCTTTATCCCCGGCCTGCCTGTTTAACTCTGCCAGCTGATAGTGCTCAGACGTCTCCTTGGCAAGGGCTTTTCCCCGGTTTAAGTGGTTAACAATCTCAAAGATCGCTTCATCCAGGTCCAGATCACTGCGTTGCTGCAAACGCAAATGACCAATCTGCCAGTGGGTTTGGGCTCTTTGGCTAGCAGGCAGCAATCCATAGGCGGCCTCTTGAATTCTGTCGTGAACAAATCGATAGTGAATTTGCTCAATCACATCCGATACCAGCCGCTCTGGCTCCAACAACATAGGAATTCGATAATTTTCGCCTAGGGGGGTAATCAAGCCTTCGATCAGAGCAGGCCAGAGCGTCTGGGCAACAGCATTGGGGGCGTGTTCTGAAACAATGGAAAGAACACCCAGATCGAACTGATCGCCGATGCAGGCTGCCAGGGTCAATAATTGTTGGGTGGCCTTAGGCAAATGATAAATCTGGCTGGTCATCAGCTCTACCACATTGTCGGTCAGGCTAATCTCCTGAAGCTGAGCACTATCCCACTGCCAGGTCGCCTGGTTGAAGTCAAAGGTGAGTTGCCCCTCACTGTAGAGAGAGGTCAACAACATGCGAGTAAAAAACGCATTGCCGTGGGTTTTGCTAAACAGCAGTGAACCCATCTCTTGAATGGTTTCTAAATCAGTGCTGAGAGCATCTGCCACCAGCTGCTGGACGTGGGTGAGCTGTAGCGGTTGTAAAGCAATCTCATTGATTGTGACCTGACGCTTACGGAGCTGATCTAAGGTCAGCATCAGGGGATGCTCAGCCCCCACCTCATGATCGCGATAGGCTCCGAGCAAAAGGAAATGACCATTCTCCGCATCGGTGAGGAGCTGCGTAATCAGGTCTAAAGAGGCACTGTCGACCCATTGCAAATCATCTAAAAAGACGACCAGTGGGTGCTCGGGCCGGGCAAAGACCCGGACTAATTTTTGAAAGGTTTGGTTAAATCGCACCTGGGCTTCAGCCGGAGTCACGTCTGGGACGGTGGGCTGGGGACCCATAATCAGTTCTAACTCGGGAATAACCTCGGTTAAAACCTGACCATTTTTGCCTAAACTTACCTGTAGCTGTTGTTGCCACTGCGCTAGCTCGATTTCACTCTCGCTCAATAGTTGGCGAACTAAGTCCTGAAAAGCCTGAATCACGGATTCATAGGGCACGTTGCGCCTGAGCTGATCAAATTTACCGGCAATGAAATACCCCCGCTGACGCACAACGGGTTTATGAATCTCATGCACCAGGGCAGACTTACCAATGCCAGAGTAGCCGCTCACCAGGGTCAGCTCAACCGCACCCTGGGAGATGCGATCAAAGGTGCTCATGAGGGTTAAAATCTCTGATGCACGACCGTACAAAATCTGGGGCAGCTGAAACTGGCCTGAGCGATCGCGCGCGCCAATGGCGAAGGGGGCGATCGCCCCCAAGGTGTTTAACTGATCAAAGCAGATTTGTAAGTCGACGTACAATCCCTGGGCTTGCTGGTAGCGATCTTCTGCCGTTTTGGCCAACAGCTTGGCCACTATTTGAGCAATTGTCTCAGGTATCTCAGGGGTGATATCCTGCAAAGGGGTTGGGGCCTTTGCAATATGGGAATGAACCCATGCCATCGGATCGGTTGCCTGGAAGGGTAATTGCCCGGTCAGCATTTCATAAAAGGTAATGCCAAGGGAGTAGAGATCGGTGCGATAGTCTACTGTACGGTTCATTCGCCCGGTTTGTTCTGGCGACATGTAGGCATAGGTGCCTGCTACCGTTCGGTGATTGGGCTGATTATTTAAGACCTGAGCCGTCTGGGTTAATTTGGAAGCAAGACCAAAGTCAATTAGCTTAATCCCTTCTGTAACGGGGTCAATCAGAATGTTGCTGGGTTTGATATCGCGATGGATCAGCTGAGCCTGGTGGAGTTGATCTAGGACGCGGGCCAGTTTCAGAGCAACAGGTAAAAACGCTGAGAGAGAGAGTTCCCTTTGTTGTTGTATCCATTCCCGTAAAGAGAGTCCTTGAAAATCTTCCAAGACCAGGACAGGTGAAGCAGTGGGCGATTTCCATTCGATCGGTTTGATAATATCTGGAATATTCAGGCCACTCAGAACCTCGTATTCGTGTTTGAGGTTTGCGATCGCACCCAGTGTCGGATACGTCGCAGCCAGAGTTTTGAGTACAACAGGTCGCCCATCGACCTGCCGAATACCTCGGTAAATGAGGGACCGAGTCCCAGCGTAAATCAGCTCTGTAATGTCATAACCCGCAATCGTCAGCATGCCTCAATCAGGGTGGGGGCACCCCTAAAAAACGACTCCATCCTGGCTATGTTGTCGATTGTAACGCTACATCCAATTCGTATCTTCTCCGATAATCCCTTGGACGGGCGATAGACTAAATTCTTGCTCCAAAATCGCCCGTGCCGATTGCAGCCCTGAAATTACCGTCGGCTCAATTGCTCCCGCATTAAACCCATTCCGAATCCAGTCTCCTGTGAGATACAGGTTATCAAACCCTGACTCGTCGGCCTTCAACCGATATTCCGTACTTTTTGGCACTGACATCACATAGCGCTCGGTGGGGAAAATATTAATGCGCAAAAACTGCGAGACGAGCAGGGACCGATTTAACCCATTGGGATTGTTCGGCGGGGTCGTCTTAGGCCAAAGCGGACCGATGTAATTGTCTAAAAATAGCTGGATTTGTTCGTCAAACTGGGCTTGGGCCTGAGCTGGAAACCCATAATCGCTGGCAGGCGGCATCCCCGGATCCGGGATCACTCCGGTAAAGTAGGCCAGGTTGTGGGGATAGTCTGCTTCAGGCCAGTTTTCCTGGGCCAGCAAGTGAGTCATATCCGCATAGGTATCCAGCGGTTCAACATAGGTGCCGACGACCGCACTGGGCATCGGCCATCCCAGCTGGGATAGGGTGGGCTTGAGCCAAAACTGATCACCCTGAGTCGTCACAGTTTGCACATGCTCAAGCATGTCTCGCCACTGCTGGCTCGTCGCTTTGGCTTTGTCAGTTTTGTCTGCCTGTAAAAGCTCCCCACAGAGATAGGGCAGTGCTGCGAGGGAGATCCCTAAAATCACCAGATCAAACTCCCCCTCTGGATTTGCTTCAGTTCGGGCTTTGAGTGTCAATGGTGGCTCGGGATCTTGCCAGGGCGTCCAGAAAGACTCTAGATTGATCTTATTGACTTGCAGTTTCTCAGCCTGAACCGGGTCAATGTATTCATATCGGGGTTCACTAGGCCAGCACAACAATCCTTTCACTCGAATCAGGGGATCATATTCTTCATATTTTGGATTAAGCGTCACCTGGCGAACAACCTCAATACTCTCGATCTCAGACTGATCCTCCGAAAGACGGAGCGCCGTTACCCGGTGAAAGAACTCAAACTTAACTCCTCGTCGCTTTAGCACTTTATAGAGCGGCGCAAAGATAGTGTCTCCCATGCCCGCCTGCATCTTCCACATGATCGCCCCTTTGTAGCGAAAGAAGATGTTGATCACCACCCGTAGGGCCACCCCCGCCGCCATTTGAGGGTTGGCAATATCACCCTTAGGGTAGGCGTACACCAGATCATAAATCGCTCGCACCATGGGCGATTGCAGGGTTTCATCCCAGGCCCCGTAACTTTTCAGCCATTCGCCATAGTCATACTGATCTAGGGCATCGAGGGACGACTCAAACAACATCCCCTCCGCCAAAATGGCGCGAATATTCGCCAGACCATAGTTAGTGATAATCAGCTCCCGACGCAGGTCTGGGTCGTCATTGAGTTGGTCATGCCAGAGGTCTTCTAACTCCTCCATAAAGCGCTCGATCAGCCGCTGGAGCACAGTGTGATGTTCTTTCCAGTGATGACGATGGTTGTCAGGTAGCGCCCCCACCAGTTCCTTCGCTAAATGTAGATAAACCCCTTCCGAGCCAAAAGCGGGGGTTTGAGCGCTGCGATTGATGTGTTCCCCTAATGATCCTAACTGGGTTAACCACTGCTGAGGGTTTTGCATGAGAGATTGCAATACCTGTTCAGAGACACTGGTAAAGAGCGCACCCGCTACCAATCCGAGAGATTCTAAGTTGCGATAGATTTGCTTAAAGAAAGCTTCGACCCCACCCGGCGTCGTGGGGCAAAACGAGCTCGGTGAGCCCAAGACTTTAGAATTTTCCCAAACTCGGTAGATTAGCTCCAGGGCTGACACCAGATGATCCCAGAGGTTGCTAGGGGTACGCTCTCCCCAGGGCAACATGTCATTACGTGGGAAATCAAATCGCCAGGGGTGCCACTCCCCGTTGGCATAGTTCTCCAGGACGATCAAATCGTGGGGATGGAAGGCATCTTCAACCGAGCTAAACGGACCGTCTTCACCCAGTTCGTCATAGCACTGCTTCATCAGGCGAAAGGCGTTTTCGTAGAACCCAAAAAAGATATGCAGACCATGCTCTTCGATGCGGTAGTTGGGGGCTTGATCAGGATGGTTAGGGTCGGGCTGAACGTTGCGGCCGCTGGCCCCCTTACCCCCCAGCCGCCAGCCCAGTTGATAGACGGTGATGTCATAGCGAGCTTCCCAGCCGGGCTGATTGGTTAACTCGTAAACCGTTGCCAGGGAGCCCATGCCCCCACCTAATACAGCAATCTTCTTGCGATTATCCTGAGACATGTTTTGTTCCTTTTTAAGTGGGTCAACACAACTTCTGACGGCCTACTCTAGGAGAAGATCAAAGTGCTATATCTCCCAAGCCCTTCTCTACACCATACGCACAATTTCCTTGCCAGCCTCAATCGTGAAGTCAAACTCTGTCCAAAAGGCAAATTTGACGGGGGGGGATGGCCCACCCAGGCCAAAATCATTCACGATGGGATGACTTGCAAAGTTATTCATATGAGCTTTAAAGGGATGATCCATCAGTCCCCCACCTCGAAACTTAACCAGCTGGGTATCTGCTTCAATAATGGCCTGATAGCAGGGCTTCCGACCGTGCTGGGCATCTCTAAACTGTTTGAGAAAGACAAACGGAACAGATCGAGTCAGCAGCGAAAATAGGCCGTGAATCGGTAAACCTAACCCCGGGATCACAATCTCCTTATTCTCTCCAAACAGTTCCTGGGTAATGGCCTGAAAACAATCCTGCTGGGTTCGCCAGAGGCGTTTTAGAGACAACGGCTGATCGCGATTAAGTCGCTCTAGGCTAATCACGGGCTGGCGGGTTGCACTGACCTTTGGCCCAAAGGTTGGAAACACAGCGGTCTCAACCCTGAGATGGTCCAATTGTTGTGGCTCTGTAGGCATCTCAACCCATCCCCACTCTTTGGGAAAACCATATACCTCTCGCCCAGTGGCCATTGCATAGGAGCTATCGACAAATAGGTATGGGGTAAACCAGGCTAGATGATCTACCCAAAAAAGCGGGCCGATTTGACGACCCGCCATGGTCAATACCCAAATGATCACCTCATGCTCAGGGACATAGCCGATGTCCTTTTGGCTGGGTGCCTGTGATCTTAATTCAGGGTTCTCCCCAAACGTTACCAGCACAAAGTGGGTCGCCGGGCGATAGTGAACCCGCCCTTTTGAGGGGGTATTGAGGTAGCGATCGCAAAGCTGCTGAAGGCTAGCAAGCGCCCCCTCAAAGAAGAACGCATAGAGAAAAGAACGTTGACTCAGGGTGGGCTGTAAAAAAGACTGCTCACCCCCTCGATTGATATAGCGCGCCGATGAGAAACAATTAGCGGGATTCCAAACAAAATCTTTAAACATAAGCCTTAAACATAAGACTGATAGCAAACGCTTCCATGAGTTTTGAGCAAAGAATTTCGGGCAGACATCTAGCAAGCTCACATTGCTGAGGCAAGACTACCAAATGTCCGTTTTGCGATACAGTCAAGCACCTACCCAAGACACAACTCTTAATCTGTCAGCTGCACTGAAGTAACAATATTTCAGGATTGTCTCGATAGCGCCACCGCAGTTTAGGCGTTTAGTCAGAAGATAAGCCAGACGTTTAGCAAGCCTGGACTCTCGTGGTCTTTAAGGTCGCTTTAACACTCACATACTTCGGGGAAGTATTGTGAAATTATTACCACCGCTGAATTTGAATACCGAGTTGAGTTTTAAATTTTGGTGAGGTGAGGTAGTGAGGTGGTGAGGCGCTTTGCTTGGTGAGGTGGTAAGAGAAAACTCACCGGCGCAGCGAACTCACCATCTCACCCGCAAAACACCTCCATCCAAATCAAAACAGCGTCTTGAGTTAATTGGCAACATAGCCTACGAAAGTTACTTTTTTTAGCGGTTGCCCCCCCAAACCGGTCTCTGTCTTTTTTTTGCCTTACACTGGCTTGTAGCGTTCGTCACAACTTTCACTGATAAGACTGAGTTCTTGGAGTAATCTTCGTTTAGAGTGACTGGTGAATAAACAAACAAGAACCCCAAAGCGTCGTCGTAAGCGCGGCGTCATTTTGACAGAAGCGGGTCTGGCTCGATTTCAAGCTGCTAAGGTCAATGCTGAGTTCGATGAGAATCGAGGTCAGCGCTATACGCTCGAATCCCTGAGTGAACGCACTGGCATCAGCGTCGATACCCTGGCCAAAGTGCTGGGATGTGACATGCGGGTTGATAAGCAAACCCTCAAATGCTGTTTCCGGGCGTTTGGTCTAGATCTTGGCACAGCCGACTACTACAGCCCTGATTCAGGGATGCCTGTTGCATCCTTGGCTCCCAGTGCTGCCGCATCGTTTTCGCCATCACCTCCGGGGGGGCAGTTGCCCTTAAACTCCACAGTCTATATTGAACGCCTTAACGCTGAAACCGAAAGCTTTAAGGCCATAGACCGCCCAGGGGCGCTGATCCGCATTAAAGGTGCCCGCCGAACCGGCAAAACATCTCTAATGGCGCGAATTGCTCAACAGGCTTTACAACGAGGATATCAGCCGGTTTTAATCAGTTTTCAGTTAGCCGATAAGCAGGTTGTTCAAGATCTAGATCAGTTATTACAGTGGTTTTGCGCCAGCGTTAGCCTGGAAATGGGCACCTCGACAAATCTAGAAACCTATTGGGATAGCCTTTTTGGGAGCAAAGTCAGCTGCAAGCTTTACTTTGAGCAATATCTGCTGGCGATGGCCGAGCGCCCGGTGGTACTGATGCTAGACGATGTTGAGCGGCTCTTTCGCTATCCAGAGGTAGCGGACGAATTTTTTGGCTTGCTACGCACCTGGTACGAGGAAGCCAAAACCGCAGACATCTGGCAACAGCTGAGAATGGTAATCGCCCAAACCTCTGAGGTTTACATCCCGCTCAACCTTAATAAGTCACCGTTTAATGTGGGTTTAGCCATTCCCCTGCCGCCGTTTACTCCAGAGCAAGTGCAAACCCTGGCAACAGCCTATGGGTTAGACTGGCCCCCTCAGTCAGCCCAGCAGCTGTGTCAGCTGGTTGATGGGCAACCCTACCTTGCCCATCTGGCGATTTATCACATTTGGCGCAAGGAGACGACCCTAGCTAAAGTCCTTGCAGAACCGCTGGGATGTCAGATCTTTTCGCCTTACCTACAGCATCAACTCAGGGGGGTGCAACAACAACCTCGGCTGGCCAAAGTCTTGGGACAGCTACTGGCCCATCAATCCTTACCTCCCTCAACCCTGCCAGATGTTTACCAGCTGCAAGGCATGGGACTCATTGCCTTAAAAGACGACGGCCCACAGATGACGTGCACTCTATTTAAGGATTATTTCTTGAGTCACCTGCCCCCCCAATCTGAGGGTCTTTTAGCATCCTCCTCACCTGTGACCTTTCATCAAAGCAGAATGGTTGGCCACATGGCGTGGCCCTCTTCTTAATGAGCGCTCATGGTCATCCGGGTATGCTAGAGGGGCTGCTTCACACGCTGATGCCATGCTTAAACGGCTTACTTTCTGGCTCGAATCTCACTGGGTAACCCCGGCCTACAGCGGCTGGGTGCTGCTGGGGGTAGCGCTCTTTTTCTTTGGAGCCGCGACAAATACGATGGCTGGCTGGCTCTACGTCATCAGCGGCGTGATGATGGCGATGCTCTCGATTTCGTCGATGTGGCCACAGCGCGCCTTGCAGGGGCTGAAGGTTCACCGCCAGCCGATTGCCCCCGTGATTGCTGGGCAAGCTGCGCTCGTAGAAATGACGATTCATAATGAAACCGCTCGAACAAAAACGCTGTTGCAGGTAAGGGACCATCTGCCAGCAGCATTAGGGAACATTCAGACGGTTACCAAACCAGCGGTCGGTGCTTGCGCGATCGCAACTATCCCCCCCAAAGAACACCATCGCTGGGTCTACGAAATCCCCACTGAAAAACGCGGCATCTATCATTGGCAATCGGTACAGCTGCGCACCGCCGCTCCGTTAGGTCTGTTTTGGTGCAGTCGCCAACAGACCTCTAAAGCCAAAGCCATTGTCTATCCCCAAATTTTGCCGCTATCCCACTGCCCCATTATTGACGTATTAGGCGATCAATCCGGGCTGCAGTGGCAGCATAATCGCAACGCTAACGCCGGGAATGAAGGGCTGACTCGCGCCCTGCGCCCCTACCGTTGGGGCGACCCGACTCGATTGATTCACTGGCGCACCAGCGCCCGCTATGGTGAACTGCGCGTCCGCGAACTCGAAAAACTCACCAGCAACCAGGATGTCCTGATTGCCCTTGATACTGCGACTGCCTGGACGCCCGATCATTTTGAGCAAGCCGTCATTGCCGCCGCTTCGATCTATTGCTACGCCCTGAGTCGCGGTTTGTCAGCCCAGTTTTGGAGCCCCCACATCGGCCTGATCACGGGCAGGACTCCAGTTTTAACGGCCCTGGCAGATATCACTTTCAAATCAGACCGTCCCTCAGCCCAGGTGCCAAATCAAGCCCTGGTTTGGTTAAGTGCTCAGGTACCAGATTTATTGCCTGTGGGTAGCCAGCATCTTTGGTTTCCCAATCGCACCGCCGCCCATGGGAGCCTTTCGGCAGTTAGCGATCATCATCGCCTGGTAATTGACCCTGGGCAGGATCTAAGAAAACAGCTACAGAGCGCATAGGATTTGATAACCCCCTATTCCCCTAGATTAGCCCGAGGATCAAAACTTTCGATGGAGTAAAGTGCTTGATAGAGCGCCTTCTCTTCAGGATCGAGGACGGTGGGAATTGCGATCGCAATCTCCACAATCTGATCCCCCCGGTCGCCTTCGGACGTGGCATATCCCTTCGCCGCCAGGCGCAGCTTCTGACCGGGCTGCACCCCTGAGGGAATCACCATCGTCACCGCCCCATCTAAGGTCGGCACCTCGATCTGGGTCCCCAACACGGCTTCACTGGGGCTGAGGGGAACCCGGCAAAACACATCATCCCCCTGCCGTGAAAAAAACGCATGGGGTTCTACGAAAATTTTCAGATACAGATCACCCCCGCCAATCCCCTGCCCCCGTAGACGAATGCGCTGCCCAGTTACCATCCCCGCCGGCATGTTCACTTCGATCGCTCGGCCATCCTCAAGGCGAATGCGCTCGTGCCCCCCGCTATGAGCTCGCTCAAGCGGCACCGTCAGCTCCGCTTCCGCATCCCGACGGGTGGGCCGAGACTTAACGGTGTAGCTGGTTTTGCTTTTGCCAGGTTTAAAGGGATCCTCAGGTTCTTGACGAACGCGGGTCGCCGTCTGAGTCGTCTTGGTAGTGGTGGCGGTGCCACCCTTATGGCGATTGAGCAACTGATCCACAAAATTGTTGAAATCATCCCACTCGCTGAAGTCAGACTCGTCGCGATCGCGGCGTTCCCAAAATCCAGAAAAACCTTGCTGCTTCCAATACCGACTGTACTTCTCGTACTGGGCTCGTTTATCCGTATCGGAGAGCACCTCATAGGCCTCCCCCAACATTTTGAAACGCTCCTCAGCAGCCTTGTCGCCCGGATTGAGATCAGGGTGGTACTGCCGCGCTAGCCGCCGATAGGCCTGTTTGATTTCCTCAAACTTTGCGCTCTGTTGAATGCCCAGAATCTCGTAATAGTTCCGAAAGTTTTGCATGGAGAGTTTTACAGGAGCTGGGGAATGGCACTACCAAACATCTTCTTCGAGCCGATCACCCTCATAGCGATCTCGGCTATCGGGGCGACTTCGGCTATCAGGGCGATCGCGAGGTCGTTGCGAAGGCGGATAACCAGCATTCCCAGAATAGCCCCGGTCTGGGGTGCGCACCGACCAGTCAGTGCTTTCGCTATCTCGGGATGAATCCTGCGCACCCTCCTCATTAGCCCAGGGATCAGGGGCTGGATCCCACAGGTCTTCCCTAGGCTTACGCCCTTCCCCATAAGCAGCCTCTGAATCAGCAGTGCCCGGATAAGCCCTGTCCGGATAAGCCCTGTCTGGATAAGCCCTGTCTGGATAAGCAACATCTGGGCCACGACTCTCCTCAGATCTAGAACGGCTACCCCCATAGCGCCCGTCATACGGGTCATCATATCGCTCATCTCGATAGCCCCGATCTGCAGGAGAACCCTGCCGACGCTGATCAGGGTAGCCCCCCCGAGACTCACTGGGATAACCGCCCTCATCGGTATACCCGCCCCAAGATTCATCGGCATAGCCGCGTCGTGGAGACTCTCCATAATTATTAGAGTGGTCTGCGTTAGGGTAGGCACGGCCATTGTCACCCCGACCGCTCGTGCGACTATCGGCCCGACTGTCTGGGCGACGGGGGTCACTGTAGTCCCAACGCTCATCTGAGGCATAGCGCTCGTCGCGACGGGGCACACCATAGCCAGACTGATCGCGACGGGGGGCACCGTAGTCCCAGCGCTCGTCACGACGCGGGAGGCCACCCCGATCCTCATAGCGATCGTCCTGACGAGACGTCGGCGCACCGTAATCATAGCGATCCTCATAGCGATCGTCGCGGCGGGGCCTATTGTAATCGTAGCGATCATCCCGGCGACCGACATCCCCGCCATACCCCCGATCATCGCGGCGGGCCGCTGGACGGTCCCACTCATCGTCCCAATCGTCCCACCCCCCCTGGGCGTTATCGCGACGACCATAGCTTTGGGCGTCCCAACGGGCCTGTTGATCCCAACCATAGCGATCATCCCGGCGATAGTCGTCTTCCTCGTCGTCGGCAAAGATGCGTTTTAGGGTGCCGCCAATTTGCCCTAAAATATCGCCATCTTCGTTATCCACGTCATAGAGATAAGCTTCACGGTTGAGTTCGTAGATTTCATCCTGCAGATCGGCCTGGGCCAAATCGATGACGCGATCGTCACCGCGATCTAGGCCATCCCGCAGTTCCTGAATCAAGCCTTCGATGCGGCGTCTGCGATCGCGGGCAAACTGCAGTCCAAAATCAAGCGCCACCTCCCGCAGCGTCCGCTCCGCTTGAAAGGTCAGCGTCTCTGCCCGATTGCGCTTTTCAATCCGCTCTCGCTGGAGCCGATCGGTATCAGCATATTCTTCTGCTTCGCGGATCATCTTTTGGATATCTTCTTCCGCCAGATTAGACGCCTCTTGGACGGTAATGCTCTGTTCGCGCCCGGTGGTTTTATCCAGGGCCGAGACTTGCAAAATCCCGTTGGCATCAATATCAAAAGACACCTGCACCTGCGGAATCCCACGCGGAGCTGGGGGGATGCCCATCAGCTTAAAGCGGCCCAGATCCTTATTATCTGCTGCCATCTCGCGCTCCCCCTGGAGCACATGGACCTCTACCACCGTCTGATTATTTTCAGAGGTGGAGAACACATCCGATCGCCGTACCGGAATCGTCGTGTTGCGAGGGATCACCTTTTTCATCACGCCGCCGATGGTCTCTAACCCCAAGGACAGCGGCGTCACGTCCAGCAGCATGATGTCTTGAACCTCTTGGGTCAAGATCCCTGCCTGCACAGCCGCTCCCACCGCAACCGCTTCATCAGGGTTCACGTTTTGATTGGGCTCTTTGTTGAGCATGGTCCGCACTAACGCCTGCACCATCGGCATCCGGCTAGCCCCGCCCACCAACACGACCTCATCAATCTGAGATGGCGATACGTTGGCATCGGCCATGGCTTGTTTAAGCGGCGTTCGCAGGCGACCCACAAGATCGACACAGAGGCTTTCGAATTGCGATCGCGTCAGTTTCGTCTCAATATGCTTGGGGCCATCTGCAGTGGCGGTAATAAACGGCAGATTGATCTCAGCCGAGGGCAAACCCGACAGCTCAATCTTGGCTTTTTCAGCCGCTTCAGTGAGGCGTTGCAAGGCCTGACGATCACGGCGTAAATCGACCCCTTCTTTTTCTAAAAATTCTTCAGCTAGCCAATCCACAATCTTTTTGTCAAAATTGAGCCCGCCGAGCTGGGTATCTCCGCTGGTGGACCTGACTTCAAAGACGCTATTTCTCACATCTAGCAGCGAGACGTCAAAGGTGCCACCCCCTAAATCAAACACCAAGATAGTCTGATTAAACTGCTGATCAAGCCCATAGGCCAGTGCCGCCGCCGTGGGCTCATTGAGGATGCGCTTCACCTCTAGCCCCGCAATCCGTCCCGCATCTCGGGTAGCCTGGCGTTGCGCGTCATTAAAATAGGCCGGTACCGTAATAACCGCACCTGTCACCGGCTGCCCTAGATAGCGACTGGCCTCCTCCGCCAGCTTGCGCAAAATCATCGATGCAATTTCTTCGGGGGCAAAGTCCTTATCTAAACGAGGGCAGCGGACTCTAACATTCCCCTCATCATCCTTGCGAATTGTATAGGGAACCTTCTTAGACTCTGAGTTGAGCTCGGCATACTTACGCCCGATGTAGCGCTTGGCTCCGTAAAACGTATTTTGAGGGTTTAACACAGCCTGTCGCCGCGCCATTTGACCCACCAGACGTTCGCCCTCCTTACTGAAAGCCACCACCGACGGCGTTGTCCGCATACCCTCAGTGTTAGCAATCACAACGGGCTTGCCGAGTTCTATCACGGCAACCACTGAGTTAGTGGTCCCGAGGTCAATGCCGACTACCTTTCCCATTCGCCAGGTTTCTCCTCGCTGCTCATCCTAAAACCACGCCTTGCCCGATGACTGAAGTTCTTCACACTGAATCACATATCACCAGGTAGCTTAGTATTCTAAGCCACTGTCGGCACCCTACCAGGCACTCCAGTTTAACCTCTAAGCCCCGCCAAGTCTGCCCCCGAGCTTGATAACCACACAGGCAAACCACAGATAGGTCACTTGAAAATGGCCAGGGCTTAATTTAGCTATGCTAATAATAATGTTTCTTCTTTTGCACCTTTGTCTATTCTAGAGAACCGCCAATAAAGTTATCGTGTTCTTTGATAATATAAGGTGCCACGCGGATGTGGCGGAATTGGTAGACGCGCTAGATTTAGGTTCTAGTGTCCTCGTGACGTGAAGGTTCAAGTCCTTTCATCCGCATCAAACGTGCCCGCATCTTTAGCTAGCCCCAACTTACATAAAGGGCTATCAGACAAAATTTAAATAGGTAGCCCATCCTGCTCATCAGATTTCAGGTAAGTGATTATAATTTTTTAGGTGGGTTGAGCAGCCATCCGGCATCAACGCCTAGACTGCTTTTAATGCCGAGGCAGCCACCACTAGCTAACTGCACCTTTATGCACGGCACTATCCCGGTCACTTCCAGCTGCCACCATCTATATACTATTTAGGTCTATATCCAGGACTCGCCAGTGCTACTCACCAAAGGTTTTGAAGTTGAAATGTACACCGGAACCCCTGACGGGACTATTGTCGGGCTCTCTGACCAGGTGGCAGCTCAACTCGACGGCTTTGTGCGTGAGCCTGATAGCCGCAATGTCGAGTACACAACCCCACCGTTTCGACGCTATGAGCAACTGCTGTGTGAGCTACTCACCCCCCGACTGCGGCTGCGACAGTTTTTAAAGCAGCTAGGTGACTATACCTTATTACCCGGTAGCACCCTATCCCTGGGCGATAGTCAACGGTTCTACCGGTCTGACCCTAAAAATCCTTATCACAGCTACATCGAAGATACCTATGGCACCGATGTGGTGACCGCCAGTATACATATTAATATCGGCATTTCTGACCCAGAGCTCCTGATGCGGGCCTGTCGCCTGATTCGATTAGAGGCACCGCTGTGGCTAGCTCTGACCGCATCTTCTCCCTTTTTAGACAATCGCCGTACCGGCTACCACTCAACCCGATGGCATCTGTTTCCCCAAACTCCAAAGCATGTGCCTTTGTTTGAAAGCCATGCCCATCACATCCAATGGGTAGAAGATCAGCTAAAGCAGGGCACGATGCAGAGCGTTCGTCACCTTTGGTGCTCAGTACGCCCCAACGGAGATTGCCGCCCCTATACCCTTAATCGTCTAGAGCTTAGAATTTGCGACTTAGTCACAGATCCACTATTACTATTGGCCGTCACCGCACTTTTAGAAGCGAGACTGCTACAGTTGCAAACCGATCCAACCCTCGACCCCCTCAGCATCAGTCAGCTGCCTGCAGACACTCGTCATAAAGACTTACTCGCAATCACCCACGCTAATGAACACGCCGTCGCCCAAGATAGCTTGGACGCACAACTTACCCACTGGCAAACCGGTCGCCCCATCATCGCCAGAGATTGGATTGAGCAGCTGTACCAGAGGGTTTACCCAGCCGCTAAACAACACGGCATTGCTTGCTTTTTAACCCCGATCAAACAAATTTTGAGAGAGGGCAATCAGGCTCAACAATGGCTCAGCCAGGTCCAGTCCGGCGATTCTATCCAAGCAACCGTTACCCAAGCTGCCCGTGTGATGGACCTGCAAGAGAAAGCATTAGAGTCAGACATCTGCCAATTCGCCGCCGCTCAATATAGCCTGCGTCGCTAGACTGACCCTTCTTGGGAAACTTCGAAACAGCCCCCTAAGAACTTCCCTGAACTGCTTCGATAGGGCCATAAAACATGTCGATTGATAAAAAACTCCTATCATTTGGGGAGACGCTGTCCTGATAACCTGCTCAAGCACCCTGGCCTGGGAAGCTTGCAAGTTTATGCTTACGCTTACCCCCTGGGTTAACTTGTATAGCTTCTCCGTCGGACTCCTCCAACTGCCCAAATGCCTCGAATTGTTCTAGTTAATCCTGAAATTCCGCCTAATACTGGCAACATAGCTCGTACATGTGCAGCTACCGCCATAGAACTGCATTTAGTAGCTCCCTTAGGATTTGAACTCAGTGACCGATATCTAAAGCGGGCGGGGTTAGACTATTGGCCCTACGTCAAACTGCATGTACACGACTCTATAGATCTTTTTTGGCAACATCGAGCGCAGAGAGGAGGTCGGATACTGGGATATACCACTTCAGGCACATCTAACTATCTAGAAATAAATTACCAAGATGACGACTGGCTCTTATTTGGATGTGAGACCAAAGGACTCTCATCCAACATCCTGGCCAGTTGCCAGCAGACCCTGCGCATCCCCATCGTCGAACCCTCGGTCAGAAGCCTAAATTTATCTGTGAGCGTTGCGATTGGATTATTCGAGGCCCTCAGACAGCTTCGTTAACCTTGGGTCTCAATCTGAAGATAAACACAATGCATTTGAAACTAGACTCTATATCTATACATCTATAAAAATTAGCCGCCCGATCTAAAGCCATTACATTCTTAAAACACCCCTTCCCCTATCAAAATTATTTGTCGCTTCGGGAAGTCAGAACATATGCACCATTGCTTCATCGTTGCATGGCCAACTTTCATCCTTTGGCACTACTAGAAAAGAGGTTGAGACGCGTTTTTTATGCCTGGAAAGAGTTGTTTAAATTACAAAAAAGGGCCCTTGACGATAAGAATTTTCTATCCCCGCCCATCTCTAAGCTGAAAAAAAGCCAACCAAAATTAAGCAATCCCTTGAGATTCAAGCACTTCAGAAACATAGGGCTTTTTTCAAGATCAATGACAGCTTTTTGTCAATAATTGGGCAATCCTAAACTACAAACATTCAGTAACAGCGGCTTTCATAACGCTGCGTAAATTCGATAAAAATCCCAAAAATCCCTTTCAGGCAATCATTTCAGGGATGCTTTTGTAACGGCAAATCCCAGCCAACCTCAGGATTTTTTGCCACTATGCGCGAACTTTATGGTTTTTTGGGGAACTAAATAAAGGTGCGTGTGATGGGATTGAAATTTTAGTTAAGTCGTGTAAACTTGCCTAAGTCGGATATGGAAGGTATTGTTACCTAGACAAAGATTTTTCTAATGTCGCAGGTATCTTTCAATCGATATTGTTGGCTAATTGCTGTTGACAGCGATTGCGCTGTTGTAGGAATCGCAACAAGGTTCAGCTGGTTTCGAAACGGTTAAACGCTGGTCATTTAGGAGGTTATTCCTTGAAACGTACGAATTCGCAGGAGCCTACGGCTGACTCGAGCCATTCATGCCCGTCGGTATTGGTTGGGTCGGACTGGCAGGTTTCTTCTGGAAGCAACGGTAGAGCGACGTCTGCTGCCATGTTGGGGATTGCTCTTTCCATGGGCGCTTCCGGTGTTTTGCTAGCGGAAGGAGAAGCATCCGCAGCTGTTGATTTATCGTCGGTGCAGGTTCCATCTAAGGCGCTCCAAGGCACTTCTGGGACGTCGGCAGCATCTTTGAAAGCATCTTTTGGCGCACAGGCTGATGCCCTGTCTGAGTCAAAGGTCAACGCGGTTTATCACACTGTCGAAGATGGTGAGAGTTTGTGGCAAATCGCCCAGCGACACAAGGTCGCCGTCAAAGATATCAAGATAGCTAATCGGATTCCCTCCGAGTCTCCCCTCCAGGTAGGCCAAGTGCTTAAGGTGCCTGCTGACGACATGGCTAGTCGTCGCGATCGCACCGAGCAACCGGCTTCTGTACAATCTTCAACTTTACTGGCACTGGCCCGAGAAGAATCAGTGGGCAGCACTACTGTGGCCAGCAGCAGCAAGCCGTCAAAGTTGTCCTCTATGTTGGAGGATGTGGCCTCAGTGGAGCTGGCAAGCGAACTGCCCGGCCCGGCTCCGGCTCCAATCGTGCCAAGCGCAACGGTTGAGCATGATCAAACCCTCCGCTCTGCTGGAATAGTGACTCAGGCTGATGGCTTTCAACAGGAGCTTGATCGCGTTGAAGTCGCCGAACTGGCCCTTGAGAGTCGGGACGAGCAATTATCGGTCGAGGCAGAGCAAAATGTACCTGTTGTGGCAACCCTGTCTCCGGCTAATCCCCAGCAAGATTATCGAGTTCAAGCAGGCGATACTCTGGGGTCTATTGCTCGCTCGTTAGGGGTTACACAGGACCAATTGGCCCATGCAAATGGCTTGGACAACCCTGACTTCATTCTAGCTGGCGAAAATCTGGTGATCCCTGAACCGGCTTGGGGGGGTAATAACCAGTCATCGGTATCGGTGCCGGTTGTGATTGCACCTGCCCCTGCACCCACAACGTCAGAGGTTATTTCGGTGGACAAGGGTGATAGTCAACTGGCCCGTTTACAATCAACTGTCCAAACCCCTGTTAATGCATCTACGGTAATGAATCGCCTCCGGGGACAGCAGGCAGATTTTACCAGTGCAACTTCAGGTCCAGCTGCCGATCCTTACACCGCTAGCTTGATTAGTCAGGTTGAATCAGTGCGCGAACAAACTGAGGCAGATGGGATCGCTGAAGCTCAACCGGCCATCGGTGGCCCTACCCAGGATGCTGCAGCGTTGGCCCTTGTGAATCCTGAATTTCAGAATCGGCTTTCTGAGGACGCCACTAATTTAGCTGCCCCTGAAGCAGAAGCCGAGCCTGCAGTTTCTCGTCCTGATTCGCAGCTAATGGCAGCGGCTCCATTGAGTCCCGATGCATATGCGCCTCCGGCGGCAAGTCCAGCAACGGGTCAGGTCGTATCACCCGATATGCCAGTCCTACCGGATTCAGAGGAATATTTGCCCGATGCCCCAAATTACTTTAATGGTTACATTTGGCCCACCCGTGGCACGGTCACCTCTGGGTATGGCTGGCGTTGGGGCCGGATGCACCGTGGTGTAGACGTTGCAGGGCCAGTGGGTACGCCCATTGTGGCCTCTGCACCAGGCGTAGTGGAGCGCTCCGGTTGGAACTCTGGCGGCTATGGAAATCTGGTTGAGATTCGCCATGCCGATGGCAGCATGACCCGCTATGCCCACAACAGCCGCTTAATGGTCAGGCCAGGGCAACAGGTTGACCAAGGTCAGCAAATTGCTGAAATGGGGAGCACAGGCTATAGTACCGGACCTCACCTGCATTTTGAGGTTCACATACCCAATCAGGGCACTGTTAACCCAGTGGCCTATTTGCCAGGGCGCTAGTTGTTCTCCCCTTATTACGGGGAGAACCTGTATTGCAATGCTTTCTTCTAGATAGAATTCGTGGCCCTCTGAACTGACTGTTCAGAGGGCTTTTGTTAAGGGGGACTCAAGCAAAGCAATAAGGTGGATGGGGTGCTAGCTTGAGTACCGTTTTGTGTTAAATTTGTTGAGTTATCGATAAAAATACGAATAATCGATACCAGGCTCAGTAGCTCAGTGGTAGAGCAGGGGACTCATAAGCCCTTTGTCGCGTGTTCAAATCACGCCTGAGCCATTACTCAAAATCGTTATGACTATGATATATTGAGGTCTAGTTTTACGGCCTGTGAGCATCTCGTTTTAGGGTCGACAAGCTGGGTAAAGACGGTTCACGTTGATGACTTGGAGAGTGCTTTGCCCGATAAGCATGTTAAGTGACAAGCAGACCCAACATCATTTTAGTTAGGGTGCTTAAGCCATACCTGGGAGCTTGAATGTTTACCCAGGAGTTCTTGAGGTGTGGCTGAGGTTTAATTTAGGCTCAGTAATTTGTTGACTTCCTGGAGAGTAAATTTATGAGTATTGCAGAAGGGTGTCTTAGAGTGGGCCAGTCTGCTCCCGATTTCACTGCAACCGCTGTGGTTGATCAAGAGTTTAAGACGATTAAGCTTTCTGATTATCGGGGTAAGTACATCGTCTTATTTTTTTATCCTTTAGACTTTACATTCGTCTGCCCAACTGAGATTACAGCCTTTAGCGATCGCTACAGCGAATTTAAGGAACTCAATACCGAAGTTTTAGGCGTTTCTGTTGATAGCGAGTTTTCTCATCTGGCCTGGATTCAAACCGATCGAAAAGCGGGGGGTGTTGGCGATCTTGAGTATCCTCTCGTGTCTGACATCAAGAAAGAAATCAGCACGGCTTATAACGTTCTTGAGCCTGAAGCAGGGGTCGCCTTGCGGGGGCTGTTTATCATTGATAAAGAGGGCATTATCCAGCACGCGACGATCAACAATCTATCATTTGGGCGTAGCGTCGATGAGACCTTACGGGTATTGCAGGCGGTTCAATATGTACAGTCACACCCGGACGAGGTTTGCCCTGCTGGCTGGCAGCCGGGCGAAAAGACGATGAACCCTGATCCGGTGAAGTCGAAAGAGTTCTTTGCGGCTGTTTAGGTAGCTAACTGACTCTTTAGCAGGCTGTATTTAAGGCGTTGCAGAGTCATGCAGCGCCTTTGTCGTTCAGGATCGAGACTGCTTAAATAGAGTCAACGCAGCACTGCAAGACCCTCCTTTTCAAGCGGAGGTTGAACACGAGTTGAAATCATAATCGATGCAATTAACCTCCATGGATTTTCGCGGGTTGGTCAACCGGCGATTCTTCAAAAACTTTGTGCCTGTGCCAGCCACACCAAAGTTCAGCATTCATCAGCGCACACCTGATTTCCAATTACCGGTGGTCGGCCAGCGAGCAGCGATCACACTGTCGAACTATCGCAACCAGCAGCGTCCGGTAGTTTTGGCATTTACACGGATTTTTACAGAAAAACAATATTGCCCGTTTTGCTATCCCCATATTTTGGCGATGAACGAAGCCTATGAACAGTTCATCGCCTTGGGAGCTGAAGTGCTGATGATTACCAGCACTGATATAGGCCAGAGTAAGCAAGTGCGGCAAGATTTGATGCTAGAGATGCCACTACTGGTTGATCCAAGTTGTAAAACATTTAGAGCCTATGGCACAGGGCAGGCGTTGGGAGCCCCCCTATCGGCCCAATTTGTCCTAGACAAGGAGGGTCGCCTGAGATTTCAACACTTATTTTCGTTCATGCACCACAACGCTAGCCCAGAGCGACTCATGTGGGCCCTTAGAAATCTTTAAGGGGAAACCTGTAAACCAACGGAGAGGGAGGGATTCGAACCCTCGATGAAGTTTACACCCCATAACTCCTTAGCAGGGAGCCGCTTTCAACCACTCAGCCACCTCTCCAAGATGTGAGCAATATCATATCAAGATCTTTCCCAAACCTCCAACCCTTCTTGAGATCTTTATTTGTGGGTGGGGAAATGGGAAGATGGGGAGGTAAGCGTCGAGGTTGGCTCAGCCGAGCGGGGGTAGGGCTGAGACTGGGCAACCTCACCGTGATCATGGACGACGACGCGTGGCAGGCGATGCTTAAACCCACAAAGGATTTCCCATGAAATCGTACCAGTGCCATTTGCCCAATCATCGGCGGTAATGACATGCTCTCCTTGGGTACCCAGCAGTGTGACCCGATCACCTTCTTGCAGAGCCCCTATATTAGACACGTCCAGCATGAGCTGATCCATGGTGATAGCCCCCACCTGATTAACGCGTTCTCCATTAATCAGCACCTGAAGCTGATTGGAAAGCCGTCGGGGGACGCCATCGGCATAGCCAATCCCGACAACAGCGACCTGCATCTGTCGGGGGGCGACAAAACTGTGACCATAGCTAATCCCTGCCCCGGCTTCTAAGGTTTTTAGATGGGTGATCCGGGCTTTGACCTCTAGGGCTGGCATGAGGTCGAGCAGTGAGCTTAGATGGGGCGCGGGTGAAAGCCCATAGATCCCCAGACCCACCCTGGCTCGGTCGTAGTGCAAGGCCGGATCGAGCAAAGTGGCAGCGGTATTGGCAAGGTGGAGTTTAGGCGGGAGCAAACCCTGCTGTCTCAGGGCTGCGATCGCACGCTCAAATCGCTGATGCTGGATTTGCATCATCGTGGGGTCCTGGCTATCGGCGGTCGCCAAGTGAGAATAAAGGCTAGCCACTTGTAGGTTGGGCAACCGTCTGACAAAATCAACAAACCCCACCGCCTGTCGCCAATCATACCCCAACCGCGACATGCCAGTATCTAACTTGAGGTGCACCGGCAGCAGCGGGTTTTGTCCCGATAACGTGTCCGAAAAAACCAGGGCTTGCTTGGGAGTAACCAGGGTAGGTTGGAGTTGCCAGGTTGCGATCGCGCGCACTTCTTCAGGGTGATGGACCGCCCCCATGACTAAAATCGGCGCAGTTATGCCAGCCTGGCGTAGTTCAATTCCCTCTGGCACGGTAGCAACCCCAAGCCAGGTTGCCCCAGCCTGCAAGACCACCTCAGCAACGGTCAGCGCCCCGTGGCCATAGGCGTCGGCTTTGACCACCGCCATCAGCTCTGCCCCCTGTGCCAGATGCGCCTTAAACTGCCGCACATTATGTCGCAGCGCCGCTATATTAATCTCAACCCAAGCCCGTGAACATCGCATGGTCGACAGACTGGGGGTCGTTTCCCAACTCAGCATATAATCCCGTTTTTTTGCTTTTTTGATCTTCAGAAAAGGGATTGCCCTAAATTAGCGTTTAGTTTAGCAGATGCTCAATCAAGGGCACGGGCAGCCTTGGGACACCTGTGTTACTATCTATTGCAAACCTCAGTGCCTGACCTCAAAGTTCGCTCTTTAAAAATGTCTGCCCCTCAATGAGTAAGGTTCTCGTCCTGAACGCGTCATACGAGCCGCTAAACATCACCAGCTGGCGACGGGCTGTGGTGTTGATTATTAAGGGCAAAGCAGAACATTTGGAGCATAACGGCAAGGTTATTTATACTAACTTTCCATTGCCTACCGTGATTCGGTTGAGGCACTATGTTCGAGTTCCGTATAAAGATATTCCCCTCACCCGTCGTAACTTGCTCCATCGAGATAGCAACACGTGTCAGTATTGTGGTTACTCAGGGGACGGCTTGACGTTAGATCACGTATTACCTCGCTCTCGCGGCGGCGGTGACTCTTGGGAAAACATCGTCACCGCTTGCGTCAGGTGCAACGTCAGCAAGGGCAATCGCACCCCCAAAGAAGCCCGCATGACCCTGCACACCAAGCCACGCAAGCCCCACAGTAGTCTCTATTTTGAGCTATCGAGACACATCCACAGTGGCACCCATCAAGAATGGCGTAAGTACGTCATCGGCCTTTAGTGTTTCACCCAACGGCCACAATGACAGACACCAGCGCTCCGGACGCGGCAAACTCTGCCACAGCGCTCAAGCATCTTTTGATGAAGCATTCTGGCAGTCGCCAAATTGTGCTTCTGCAAGATTTTCCTGACCCAGATGCGCTCTCATCAGCGTGGGCCTATAAGCTGATTGCGGCCAGCCACAAGATTGAGTGCGATGTTCTTTACTCAGGCACCCTGAGTCACCAAGAGAATATTGCCCTGGTCAAACTGACCAACCTGCCTGCCAAACGCTGGCCACAGCAGCAGAGTGAAGCACCTGATCTATCTCAATATGATGGCTATGTCCTGATCGACACCCAGGGCACAACCAGTCAGCTGACCAAACTGGTTGAAGCAGCCTCCTTACCGCTGATTTTAGTGATCGATCACCATGCGCCCCAGAGTATGCCCCCAGCAGAGCTGACCGACATCCGACCTGATATCCGAGCTACAGCAACGATCTTAACCCAGTATCTCCAAACCGGTTTGATCCAGCTGGATCGGGGTAACAGTAAGCATGTCCGGTGTACTACTGCTCTCATGCACGGGCTGCGCTCAGACACAAACCGACTGATGAATGCGGCTGAGCCCGACTTTTTGGCAGCAGCTTTTTTAAGTCAGTACTACGATCCTCAGCTGCTCAGCGCCATCCTGCAGGCCTCTCGCTCTAAGCGGGTGATGGATGTGATCGAGCGATCACTACGTAATCGAAAGATTCAAAACAGCGTATCGATTGCCGGGGTGGGCTATCTGCGCTACGAGGACCGCGATGCGATCCCCCAGGCCGCAGACTTTTTGATCACCGAAGAAAATGTTCACACCGCAGTGGTCTACGGCATTGTCCACGACGAAGACGAAGAACGCGAGGTAGTGATCGGGTCTCTGCGCACCAATAAACTCACCCTCGACCCCGATGAATTTATCAAGGAAGCCTTTGGCCAGGATAGCCAGGGTCGATTCTTTGGGGGGGGCCGCTCAATGGCCGGTGGGTTTGAAGTGCCGATCGGCTTCTTGTCAGGGTTCTACGAAAATGGGGACTACAATCGTCTGAAGTGGGAGGTCTTTGACATTCAAGTTAAGCAAAAGCTGCTGAGACTGATTAATCCAGAAGATGGTGTCATCAACACCGACTGAGTTCCTGACTGAGGTTTATTTCATCCGCCACGGCATCGCAGCGGAGCGAGGCACCTATGTCAACGACGATCAGCGCCCGCTGATCGAAAAAGGGATGCGAAGAACCCGTCAGGTTGCTGAGCGCCTGGGGGAGCTAGGGCTGGCGTTTGAGGTGATTTTAACCAGCCCGCTGTTGCGGGCCACCCAAACTGCTAAAATCTTGCAGCAGGGAGGGCTGAGCAACCGCGTAGAAGTCTTCCCCCCCCTTGCGCCGGGGGGGTCGTTACCCCAGTGGCTCGCCTGGCTCTCCACCTGGCAACAAGCAGACAGCCAATGCCTAGCCCTGGTCGGACACGAACCCGATTTGAGTGAGTGGGCACAGCGACTAGTGGTGGGGTCCATCGATCACCAGTGGACCTTAAAGAAAGCTGGGGTGGTCGGGTTACGGGTACCGGTGGCTGAGGGTGCGATCGCACACAGCGAACTTTTTTTATGGGTTCCCCCCCGCTTTCTACTGTGATTTTGAAGCTCTTCAACAGTTTCAAGGGCGATGGTTTTAAATGACTTCCTTGGGAAATGCGTCGCCGGGGACTGTTCTCGATATCCTATAGGTATCAAAATGAACGAGTATCCAACCAAATTCACTAGGGTTATCAGGAGCAGATAATGACTGTATGCGAATATCGTCCCGGATTAGAAGGGGTTCCGGCGACCGAGTCGAGCGTCAGCTATGTCGATGGCCAGAATGGCATTTTGGAATATCGCGGTATTCGCATTGAGGAATTGGCCCAAAAGAGCAACTTCATTGAGACGGTCTATCTCTTGATTTGGGGAGGGCTACCTACCCAGCAAGAGCTAGATGCATTTGAATACGAAATTCGCCACCATCGACGGCTCAAATTTCGCATTCGGGACATGATGAAATGCTTCCCCGAGAGCGGCCATCCCATGGATTCCTTACAAGCCTGCGCAGCCGCCCTGGGTCTGTTCTACTCTCGCCGGGAGCTAGCCGATCCTACCTATATTCAAAAAGCTGTGGTGCGCCTGCTGGCGAAAATTCCGACGATGGTAGCCGCGTTTCAGCTGATCCGCAAGGGCAATGACCCGGTGCAGCCGCGAGACGACCTGGACTATGCCGCCAATTTTCTCTATATGCTCAACGAGCAAGAGCCTGACCCCCTGGCTGCTCGGATTTTTGACATCTGCCTGACCCTGCACGCCGAACACACCATCAACGCCTCGACCTTCTCAGCCATGGTGACAGCCTCCACCCTCACCGACCCCTACGCGGTCATCGCATCGGCAGTGGGTACCCTGGCCGGGCCGCTCCATGGCGGGGCCAACGAAGAAGTCATCCAAATGCTGCAGAACATCGGCTCAGTGGATAACGTGCGGCCCTTTATCGAAGATCGCATCGCCCGAAAAGCCAAAATTATGGGCTTTGGTCACCGCGTCTATAAGGTCAAAGACCCGAGAGCAGTGATTTTACAAAAACTGGCAGAGCAACTGTTTGAAAAATTTGGTCAGGATGAGTACTACGCCATGGCCCTGGAGCTAGAGTCCGTGGTGACCGAAAAGCTCGGTCATAAAGGCGTTTACCCGAATGTAGACTTTTATTCTGGGCTGGTCTATCGCAAGCTAGGCATCCCAACGGATTTGTTTACGCCCATTTTTGCGATCGCACGGGTCGCCGGTTGGCTGGCCCATTGGAAAGAACAGCTGGCCGAAAATCGCATCTTTCGACCCACACAAATTTATACCGGCCCCCACGGACAAGCCTACGTTCCATTGGCTGAACGCCCCCAAATTTGGGATAAACAATCCGCCGCCTTTGCCGTCTCAAATGCCCTGCACTCAGTAACTTGACCCTTGCTGTGTAACCCTTCCAGAGAGCGAGTGATGGGCGTGACCCCTCTCCCCAATCCTTAACATTTCGATCACTATAGTTCCAGTGACGATTTTCAGGAACTCCAGCCCTCTTCAGCCTGCGCTGAGGGGGGTTTTTATTTTTACCAGATTTGCGCCTGGATTTACGCAAATCTACGAAACGAGTACCTCCCCACTCCCCTGACTCTCTACTTCCTCACCGCCCGATCTTTCCGGGTCCCCTTCATCCCATCCTGGAACCGCTATAGGCTGGCCCCTATTTCGATGAGCAAAAATTCCTATCGTTTCACCTGGGGGAATCCCGGTTTGCGCGCCTATAAAGCGTTAGAATCTTAAAGGTTAAATACCATTAAGAACTGTTTGGGACCTCACTTGCAATTGTCCAAGCACAGTGCCTACTGAGGTTTAATGCTGTATCACGCAACCGTTGATGAACTCTGGGATTGACCTTCAAGATACCTTTTTACAAGCGCTGACATCGCTAGGGTTGCCCTATGGCGTTGCCAAAGCCATTTGGATTCCTTTACCGATGACGCTCATCTTGCTGGCGGCCACCGTCAGCATTTTTATTGCCGTCTGGCTAGAGCGTAAAATTTCGGCGGCGGCCCAGCAGCGTATCGGCCCAGAGTATGTCGGCCCCCTTGGCGCACTCCAGGCCACCGCCGACGGTGTCAAGCTAATTTTCAAAGAAGACATCGTGCCCGCCAAGTCAGACCCGTGGTTGTTTACGCTGGGTCCGGCACTGGTGGTTATTCCAGTGTTTTTGTCCTACCTGATTGTGCCGTTTGGCCAAAACATGATCATTTCCGATCTGGGGGTCGGCATTTTTCTATGGATTTCACTCTCAAGCATCACCCCGATTGGCCTGCTCATGTCAGGGTATTCGTCCAATAACAAGTACTCCCTGCTGGGGGGGTTAAGGGCGGTGGCCCAGTCTATTAGCTATGAAATTCCCTTGGCGCTAGCGGTGCTGGCCATCGTGATGATGTCTAACAGCCTCAGCACCATCGATATTGTCAACCAGCAAGACAGCTACGGCATTTTGAGTTGGAATGTATGGCGTCAGCCCATCGGGTTTGTCATTTTTTGGATTGCGGCCCTGGCTGAGTGCGAGCGTCTCCCCTTTGACCTGCCCGAAGCTGAGGAAGAATTAGTGGCAGGCTACCAAACTGAATACACTGGCATGAAGTTTGGGCTGTTTTATGTTGGCTCTTATGTCAATCTGGTGCTATCAGCCATGATGGTGTCAGTGTTGTATTTGGGCGGCTGGAGCTTTCCAGTGCCGGTTGAGAGCATCGCTGGCTGGTTAGATATCTCGAAGACGACCCCCTGGCTACAGTTGATGACGGCCTCCTTAGGGATCGTGATGACCCTAATCAAAGCTTACGCCCTAGTCTTTTTGACAGTTTTACTACGCTGGACCGTTCCCCGAGTCAGGATTGACCAATTACTAGATTTAGGGTGGAAATTTTTACTCCCGGTGGCCCTCGTTAATTTGCTGCTCACTGCAGCGTTGAAAATCACGTTCCCAGTTGCCTTTGGCGGTTAAAGGAGGTGAACCCCATGCTCAATTTCCTGAAACAAGTTGGCGATTACGCGAAAGAGACGGTACAGGCCGCTAAGTATATTGGTCAGGGCCTGTCAGTGACCTTTGACCACATGAAGCGTCGCCCAGTTACCGTCCAATATCCCTACGAAAAGCTCATCCCCTCCGAGCGATATCGCGGTCGGATTCACTTTGAGTTTGACAAGTGTATTGCCTGCGAGGTCTGCGTGCGAGTTTGCCCCATCAACCTTCCGGTGGTGGACTGGACCTTTGATAAGGCCACTAAGAAAAAGACGCTAGATCATTACAGCATAGACTTTGGCGTGTGCATTTTTTGCGGCAACTGTGTGGAATATTGCCCTACCAACTGCCTGTCAATGACCGAAGAATATGAGCTAGCAGCCTATGATCGTCATGATCTCAACTACGACAGCGTTGCCCTGGGCCGCTTACCTTATAAGGTGACCCAAGATCCGATGGTGACCCCTGTGCGCGAGTTTGCTTACTTGCCAAAAGGGGTCATGGACCCCCATGATTTGCCCAAAGGATCCCGCCGGGCGGGTAAGCTCCCCCAGGAGATTTTAGAGGAGCTAGAGGTCGCAAAACCCAGCCCTGAGAAACCGAAGCCTGATGCGGACGCTTGAGGTTGGGGTTAGACCTTCGATATCAAGCGGTCGATATCAAACTTTAAAGACTGCTAACCGCATTCTTGTTTTTAGTTAAGGACTCATCTAAGGAATCACCGTGAATTTAGCAGAAGGCGTACAGCTCGTTTCTTTAGGCATCTTGGGATTGATTATGCTAACCGCATCCCTGGGCGTAGTGCTGCTGTCAAATATTGTCTATTCAGCCTTTTTGCTGGGGCTGGTTTTTATCAGTATTTCAGGCCTATACGTCTTGCTGAATGCTGGGTTTGTCGCCGCTGCCCAGATTTTGGTCTACGTCGGCGCTGTCAACGTCCTGATTTTGTTCGGGATTATGCTGGTCAATAAAAAAGAAGACTTTAAACCCCTTTCTAAAGCCTGGCTGACAAAAGCATCGACAGCGGCTGTCTGTGCCGGTCTGTTTGCCCTGTTGACGAGCATGGTGCTATCGACGGGCTGGTCAATTTCGGCATCAATGCCTGCAGGCGAGGAGGCTATTGAGCTGATTGGAGAACACTTCTTTAGTGACTTTTTATTACCCTTTGAGTTGGCTTCAGTCCTGTTGCTCGTCGCCCTGGTGGGGGCCATTATTTTGGCCCGTCGTGAGTACATCCCAGATGTAGAGCCTGCGGGTGAGCCTAAGGTGCTGACACTGCCTGAGCAACCCCGTGAGCTGGTGGCGGCGGGCATAGCTGAGCCGACGGATGGTGAATAGAAAAAAGAACAGCGAGAATAGAGCATGCAACTTGAGTATTTTTTGATCCTGGCAGCCGCCTTATTTTGTATTGGTATTTTTGGCCTGGTCACCAGCCGGAACGTGATTCGGGTGCTGATGTCGATTGAGCTGATGCTCAATGCGGTAAATCTGAACTTGATGGCATTTTCTAATTACTTAGATCCCAAAGATATTAAGGGTCAGGTGTTTGCAGTGTTTGTGATTTCCATTGCGGCGGCAGAGGCGGCGGTGGGTCTGGCAATCGTGCTGTCGATCTATCGCAACCGTGACACGGTGGATATGGAGCAATTCAATTTGCTGAAGTGGTAGGCGTGTATTTAAGGGTCTCCTAAGCTTCGTGGGGATTTCCATCCCTTAGGATAAAGGGAAACTTAACCTAAACAGCGCCGTGCAACTTAAGCAGGTCATTATCGTTCACAAGGCCCACAACAATTTCAGCAAAACCTGGGCTGAGAAATGTGCCCGCCAGTTGGAGAAACGAGGTTGCAAGGTGCTGGTTGGCCCCAGTGGCCCAAAGGATAATCCCTACCCGGTATTTTTGGCCTCTGTAACCCAGCCGATCGATCTGGCCGTTGCTTTAGGAGGGGATGGCACGGCATTAGCAGCGGCTCGACATCTCGCTCCAGAAAACGTGCCAATTTTAGCGGTTAATATCGGTGGCCATCTGGGCTTTTTGACCGAGTCGGCTGAGGTGGTCGATGACTTTGAAGCGGTTTGGGACCGACTGCTGTCGGATCAATACGCCGTCCAGCAGCGGATGATGTTGCAGGCCCGTATCCACGAGGGCAACTATGGCAATTTTGAGCCCATGAGTGAACCCTATTTGGCGCTCAACGAGATGTGTGTCAAACCCGCCTCCCCCGATCGGATGATCACCTCCATTTTAGAAATGGAAATTGACGGGCAGGTGGTGGATCAGTATCAAGGGGATGGTTTGCTGATCAGCACCCCCACCGGAACCACTAGCTACACGGTCGCGGCCAATGGTCCAATTGTGCATGCGGGGATGGATGCACTGGTGGTCACTCCGATCTGCCCGATGAGTTTATCAAGTCGGCCTGTGGTCATCCCTCCGGGCTGCGTGGTCAGCGTGTGGCCGCTGGCAGACCCCGATATGAATACAAAGCTATGGATGGACGGGGTGATGGCCACGGCCATTTGGCCAGGACAGCGGGTAGATATTCGCAGGGCGAATAAAATGGCTAAATTTATTGTGCTCAATCCAGAACAGTCTTACTATCGAACGCTGCGAAATAAGCTGCAATGGGCCGGAGCGAGGATTAACTATACAAATAATCATCGAAACTAGCTGAGGTTTGAATTTTCACCCCTCTCTGACCGTCCAGGGTAATCGCAGTACAATCTGATTGCGCCCTCGACGCTTGGCTTCATATAGGCCCATATCAGCCGTATCCAGCAGAGAATCGAGGGAAAGCTCGCTGGATGGAATCACACTGGTCACCCCTAGACTGACCGTCACATGGTTAGCCACATCGGAGGTGACATGACCCATTGCTAAAGCGTCCAGGTTATCAGCGATCGCACGGGCTACTTGCATCGCTCCATGTGCCTGGGTCTCAGGCAGCAAGATCACAAACTCTTCGCCACCGTAGCGGGCCACCACATCGCTGGAGCGTTGCACCGACTGTTTGAGCGCCAAGGCCACCTGCCGCAGACAATCATCACCCTGGAGATGACCGTAGGTGTCGTTATAGCGCTTAAAGTAATCGACATCACACAGAATTAACGAGAGGGGGGTTTGCGATCGCAGTGCCCTGGCCCATTCTTGTTCTAACTGCTCTTGAAAGGTGCGACGATTGACCAACTGAGTTAAATCATCGAGGGTAGACAGCGACTGTAGTTGATACATCTTTTGCAATCTCAGCAGTAAGGGAGCGGTCACCACAGCCACAGCACAGGGCAAACTCGGCAACCACCAGCCCAACAGCAAAAAGCCATAGCTCGCCAGACCAATACCCAAAACGCTCGCCACGGTCTGCCCAAAACGTCGCCGATCGCTGCGGATCTTTGAAGACATCAACAGCCCCACGTTGGCAAAACCCCAAATCATCAATAGCTCGATGGGTTCACTGACGGTTTTGATCACCGGTCGCCCATCCAGGACAGCGCTAACAATTTGGCTCGCTAACACCGCGTGCAATTCAATGCTGTGGGTAGGTATCAGATTTTGCCCCGCCCGATTGCTATAAGCGGTGAAAAAGACGCCCGCATCCGCCGCCTGTACACTGCCAATCAAAAAGATGCAGTCCTCAAAAGCTTTGGGGGGCACTTGCCCTGCTAGCAGCTCAGTGGCCGATATCGTGACAAATTGGGGCTCAGCTAAACGCCAGTTAAGTAAAATCTGATAGCCACCGCTATCGGCATTGACGTAGCCGCCGCTGCCCGCATCAATGGGCGGAAATCGCACCCCGTTAAGGGTCAGGATGTCTTGGTCAGGCTCAGGATAAATGCCTTTTTGGGCTAAAAACTCATAGGCAACCCGATAGCCCAAACTTTCTAAGATGCGATCGCCATCGGCACTGGGAAACAGGAACCCCCGACGAATCCGCCCATCAATATCCGCGATCACATCGCTGGCAGCTACCCGATCTGCCGCCGTCAGCACAGAGTTGCCCGCCACACTGGAGATAACTTGGCCATCCACAACCTTCTCGACCCCAATCAGGTTAGGGGTATTGCTCAAAACCTGGTTGAGACGCTCATAGTCGGTTGAATAAGGGCTGGTCGAATAGGGCAGATTGCGATACAGGTTTAACCCAATAACGCTGGGGTTTTGCTGTTTAACCGCTTCAATTAACTGGGCCAACACGGCATCTGACAAGACCGCTGTGTTTAAAGCTTCAAGATCGGTTTCATGCACACCCACAATCACGATGCGAGGGTCAGTCGTTTCCGATGGCCGCACCCGCATCAGCCAGTCAAAAAGATGCAGTTCCCAGGTTTGAAACCCTCCCAACAGACGTAATCCAATCACGCCCACTGTCGTAATCAGCCCGAGGACAGGGGTCTTGTAGCCAAGCCTTGACAACTTGCCTTTGAGATTAGGAAGGCGCGTCTCTCTCACGGAAGGAACCCTCAATTTTGGCGTCGCGGCAAAGGCTTTCCCAGCTGCAATGGGCAAGGGGTTTCTCAATATTAGGACGTAATTAAATTAGGACATCATCTAGAACATCAGCCTAGTCAGAGGCCATACCCTGTTCAGATGACATGCCCTTAGGTCAGTCATGACTCACTCCCCAGATACGTCAAGGCTTGGTGTTACAAATTTTACAACGCCTTCTCCGATATTTTACTGAGTTTCACAAAATCTATTCACTGATAATCCGCGTTAACAATGCCGCCGCTGGGACTGGTTGCTCAGGTTGGGCATCTGCAAGAAATGTGCTCAACGCAGCCACGGTGTTGGGCTGTTGGCTTTGGTGATAGCGATCGAGCAGGGTATTGAGCGCATCGTACCAAATCCCCGCATTCGCATAGGTCGCCGCCTTTTCGAGGTCGCTTTGATGATCCGACAGGGCCCACTCTGCATTCGCCTCAATGCGCTCAATAAAGCTACGGGCATAGATTTCGTCGCTATCTTGACCACAGGCCACAAAAACAGTCCACCGATATCGGGGACCGATGGATAGCTCTGGCAAAGTCACCGTGGCTAACCCTGTCGCATTTGCAGTCAGAGTGGTGGTGTACAGCGGGTTAGCTTGTTCAGGATGAGTCAGCACCAGGCGCATGGTTACTGGCTCAGCAGTCTCTAAGTACCACGACACTCTAGGCGTTGCCTCGGTGGTTAACAACCCTTCATTTTGCTGGGGGACCAACAGGGTCATACGGGTATCGAGGGTATCGGGTGCGATCGCGCAGCGAGATACCGCATTACCTCGACGCCCCCCAGAGAGTGTACTGGTTGCCGTGCCCCGATCAGGATTGGGCTGCCAACGAACGGTGTCAGCTTGCTTAGCAGCAGCGATAAAATTTTCTGTTAGTCCAGCCGTCGTCAGGTAACGCAAGCCTAAACCGGACCACGTTAAAAACGCCAGGACGACGCCCAAAACATAATATTCGCGGATCATAAAAATTCTGACTGTATTGAGGATGTGAGTGATGACAGGGTGGATAAAATCGAGCATCTCAACCTTGATCGGGGCGTTTTTTATTGAGCGATTTTATGCGAGGGCTTTATAAAAGTACGTAAACACGACAGAGTTGCCCGGTGAGTCCCCATCAAGCTTTCATCAAGGAAAATTGATCCTTCATCAAGCCCCAATGAATTTGGGGAAGTGGGGGGTTGGAGAAATGGTGAAGGGAAGCGGATGCCTACCAGGGCGTCCCGACCAAGCTAAAAGCTGACCAATAGAAAGGATGGGTCAACTCGACCCTTGACGATAAAGACCAGTCAGCGGGGAGGGTGACTTTACGTTGACTGGTGACCAGCACACCACTGTTGATGTGAACCGTGCCGTTTAATAAAGACAGCTGGGTTTCGCGTAAAACATCAGCCAGCATAACGTGATGCCCCAATCGGCCATAAAACTCACCCATCAGAGCCAACGTACCCACGTCTGACACCTCCCACAGACTGCCAAGGGTGGTGCGGGCTCCGGACGCTGACGCCAGGCCGGTAAAGCCGAGCTCTGCCTCTGCGCTACCGATCGCCGTAGAGCATGCACTTAATATCAATAGTTCAATATTGTTGTGCCAGTTTAGCGACGCCAGCCGGTCAAAGGTGAGTTGGGTATCCCAAAGTTGCAAATACGACTGGGTGGGGTCACCCGCCCTGACCACCGCGTGGGTCGCCAGATGAACGATGCCGGGTTGAGTCTGGCTTAACTGGCGCAGGGTTTGCAGGGTTGAGGTCTCATTCAGAAAAATCTGACTTTTGGCCATTTCTGACTGAATCACCTTTAACTCCTGCGGGACCGCAGGCAGCGGCTGAAGAGATTGAAAGCGGTCAACCCCCAAGGCCGCCACGGTGTCAGCTTGAAATGAAGCATCTGGGGTCAACAGGGTCATGCTGGGAATTGTCGAAAGCACATACCGCTCAATCAGAAACGTATTGTTATCCATCAGGGCCGCCACGGGCAGAGTTCTCAACCCCTGATCAAAGCTAAACATCAAGGTGTCCACCTCCCGCTGGGCAAGCTCTGCCTCCAGGGGGTCAAGCAGCCAACCATAGAGCTGGCGGGCTAAGGGGCGATAGCTTTGATTATCTTCAGGGTCAGCCACCGTGGTGCGAAACAGTTTGGCCTGATCAACAATCTCTTGACGGGTGACCGCCACCGGGCGTTTGATCAGCTCACCGCTGCCGGTCACTGCGATCAGCACCAGCCGATCGTCTGGGCGAGGCGTCGTTGCCCTTGGCAAAACCGCCGTAGGTCTGGCACTTTGGACGACAGAAAAGTCAGGGGTGGAGACAAAAAAAGCATAAACAATGGCAGAGCGAATGTTGTAGCGCCGATCAGCCTCCCCCAACGTCTGTCGAATCTGCGCCAGGGGTAGGGGGGCCATCGGTGACGCCCCATAGTAATCGGTATGGTCCTGGGTGAAGGCAGCTTCTATCGCCTGGACAATCACGGTGTCCAAAATCGGCACGTCCCAATTCTCCAGGCCTGAACCCTGGGAATTAGCCTGGGATGCATCCATCGGAATCCTCAAATCCGTCAGGAGATCCGGAGCCAAACTCTCAGGAACCAAACTCTCAGGGGCTAAAACCGCAGCCGGGGGCGCTTCGGACGCGCCAATATCGATTTGGCCATCTGCGATCCGACGATTGCCCACCCCTGGAAAGAAACTGCCTGCATTGATGGCCGGGCTGTCGGAGGCCAGCCCCAGCGTTGGTGTGCTGTCGCCGTAATCTCCCAAGGGCAACAAACCAGGATCGAGGGGATTCGCCCGGGTACCGACCAACGGACTGACCGTAAAGCCGCTGCTACCTTCTCGAATGCCAATCAGATTGGTCCCTAAATCAATAAATGCACCGCTCACATCTGATGCACTGGCGCTTTGATTGCTCGCCACAATTGTATTTTGAAGGGCAACTTGCCCCTGCTCAATCAAAATACCGCCGCCGTTCGTACTCTGATTTTGGGCCAGCGTACTGTTCAATAAAGTGACCGCTGCACCATCAAAGACAAAGAGTCCACCACCATTGTTAGCGGCCCGATTACCAGTCAGGGTGGTACCCAGGAGCGTAATTTCATCGCCAGTGCGAGTGACGATTGCTCCGCCAGACCCCCCAGCAACGTTACCGCTAAGGGTGCTGTTAATCAGGTCCAGATTGCCCCAGACCTGGATAGCGCCACCATTGCCATCCGGGTCGGTTTGGTTAGCCTCAAAAACAGTATCGCGAATTTCGGTATTGGCCTGTTGAAAGCTATAGAAAGCGCCGCCATCTTGACCGGCAAAATTATTCCGAAACAGGCTATCGCGAATAGTGATTTGCCCATTGTTGAAAATCGCACCCCCATCTCGTGCTGACCGGTTTTCTAAAAACTGATTGCGAATCAGGGTGGCCACCCCAAGGTTATAAAACGCCCCCCCACCCAAAAAATCCTGAGCGTCAAAGTTAGTCTGGTTTTGGACAAAGCTTGTATTAGTTGCGGTTAAACGACCTGCATTAAAGAGAGCCCCGCCGTTGATCAACGCCTGATTGTCTGAAAAAACTACATTGCTCAACCGGAGGTCGCCCTGGTTGACAAGGCCGCCCCCGGGCAAATCGCCATTGCTCACCCCCTGGGTCACGGTCAGATTTTGGATCTCTGCGGTCACACCGGGTAGCACCTCAGCCACCTGACTGATTCGATCCCCCGACAAAAGGGTGTTCGCAGCCCCTGCCCCCGTCAGAGTAATCGAAGTATCAAGCTGCAGGGGAACCCCCGTAGACGTATAGGTGCCAGCCCCTAAATTAATCGAGGCATCCCCTGCGATCGCACCCACTGCATCAATCGCTGACTGCACTGAGTCAAAAGAGGGTGTCGCCTCTGGAGCCACCTGGTTGAGGTTAAACCGCAGCTCCCCCGTGCTGCTGAGGTTGATGGTGGCCCCGTTATTCTGCTCAAAGCGCCGCCCTGTCAGGGTGAGAGAGGCTTGCCCCCCGCCCGTCTGATCAATCGAGTCGTTGAGGCGAATATCACCGCTGCCGCCGTCACCATTGGCCGTGGTAATGGCTACATTGGTGCCGCTGTCGAGGGTGGTTGCGATCGCATCTGGATCGATCACACTCAGAGAGCCGACGCCCCCACCCCCCTGCTGAATCGCAATATCTACTGGATCTAGCAACCACGTGCCCGGCGTCGCCCCGTCTGCCTGCCCATCGGCTCGAACAGTCGCACCATCCACATCCAAACGTTGTTTACCGGAGGTTTCAACAAAACCACCCTGGCCTATCCCCCGAGCGGTCAGAGTGCCCTGAACCTGGGCCGAGGACTCGGCCCAAACGATAATCTCACCGCCGTCCCCCACCCGTCCTGCATCTGCCCGTAAGCGACTGTCGGCATCCACCCGAGTCGTCGTCGCCTGGGGAAAACCGCTTTGCCCCTGGAGATTGCCCCCCACACGAATACTGCCACCGCCCCCAATACCAGAGGCATCGAATGTGGCCGCTTGCAGCTCAATATAATCAGCCGCAATATTAATCTGGCCGCCAATGTGGCCGCCAATGTGGCCATCTATCTGGCCATCTACCGGTCTGCCAACCTGCCCACCAGTCGAGACATCTAACCTGCCAGATACTCTAGCAACCGAGCCCTCAGCAGCACTATCAATCTGCCAACTGCCATCGGCTTGCTGCACCAGGCTCTCCCCATGGTCAATGTCTCCCCCCGTCAATGCAGCGGGCAATTCAGCCAGGGACTCAAACCCCGCCGTCATCTGTTGGTTAGACACCTCCAGGCTGAGAACCTGCCCCTGTGTCCGCAGCTGGACTCGGTCACCTTGGCGCACCGCCAACAGCGTAATTTCCCCAGACGGTGCACTCAAGGATCCTTCATTGACCACGGCACCACCTATCAACCGGATCGCCTGACCCTGCTCCACAGCCAGGTCACCCTGGTTGAGAATGACCGCCGGTTCACCCGCGAAATTAAAACCGCTGGGCTCACCCACCAGCACCAGATAATCATTACTGCCCAGGCTGTCAAGCCACTGGTCACCCAGCTCCAGACCACTCGCCGTCGTCGCGGTAAACGAGCCCGCCAGATTCAGTCGGGCATTGGGGCCAAACACAATCCCCGTCGGGTTAATGATATAGAGGTTGGCCTGGCTACCCGTCACCTGGAGGACCCCGTCCAGGGTAGACACCTCGCCGCCCACCACCTGGGACAAAATATTGCGCACCGACGGATCACTGAGAAAATTAGCGACCTGCCCTGCGTCTAAATTGAATTGCTGAAACTGATGAAATTGATTGCCATCGGCCTGGATACCCCCGCTAATGTCGATCTGAGTGTCGAGACTGCGGGTGTTTGTATCGGTCGCCTGGGTCGGCACAATTTGAGCTGAGGCCGAAGCTGTCCAAACAGCACAACAGCCCAGGGTCAAACTAGGTAAATAAATAACAGGACGCATAAAAGCAAATTGCTGAAACTTTGGTCGCATCCAGCCCCGCAGTTTGCCCTAGGGAAAAACTCAAGTTTTCAAACTGGATGCGGTTGAGAAGGCCATGCGGTAGAAGCGTCCAAGATGCAATCCTCAAAATTATTCAGCCCACGGCGGCTGTTTCCGGATGTGGCCATCCCGGCTCAGCGGATACTGATCGGCACAGTAAATGCCACCCCCGAGCAGGACCGCAGGCAAACACCCCATTAGTAACCTCCAGGGATAACGACGCCCCCACCGGAAACGGGTGCGATCGCTCAGCCAGCCAATCAGCGGATCGTTAAGACATCCCAGACTCGACCAACCAACAGAACGGCCCCGGCCAGGGTTGGGCTCGGCCCCGCCATATCGGTCAAAAAGGTCATCAGCGAAAGCCTTTGCTGTGCCAGTGTTAGATTTCAAGCAGCAACAGATTTCAAGCAAAAAGCGCTCCAGCAAACCCTAATGCGGCAACGAGCGCTGAATCTCCTTAGCTTCAGCGGATAGGGTCGGCTGCTGAGCGTCCAGATCTAGACTGCTGCAAATCGTTTCTAAATCACGCACCCGATCTTCGAGTTGCATCACCGTTTTGATCAGCTGCTGCTCGCGCTGGGTATGGCGACCAGGCTTATCCCAAACCATAATCGTACTGACGCTTGCCCCGACAATCACCAACAGCGGTAAAAACATCCCGCTCTCAGTCACCGCCACCAATGGAATGCAAACGCCCAACATGCCTACTGCGATTCCCCAAATGGCTCCTGTGGCTTGCACTCTGGGATCTTTTGGTGGGGTTGTGTGTTGCATAGATGTGTGTTGCATAGAGCAAACAGTCCTTTGCTGAGAGGCGCATTCTTCAACGCTAGCAAGGGATTCAAAATTGGGTTCAATCTGCAACAAAGTGAAATGGGCGGTGGGTAGCGGCGTTGCATGCAACGCCTGTACAAATTGGGGGGGTCGCTAATAAATTAGCCGTCGCCAGTGATCTCTGTTTCGAGATAGGTCAACGATTCAACAATTTTGACAGCTTCTTGGGGGTCCAAATCTGCGCAGTTAGTTTGCTCGTAGGTTTGCATGGTTTGCTCAGCGCCAACGAGGCGATAGAGGCCTTGCTCACCGCTCATCCAGTCGCTAAACAGATCAGGCTCAGGAAACTGCTCACGCAGGGAGGCGTCTTCATACTGGCCGTAATACAAGGAATAGCCCGGCCCAAACAAAGGTGAACTGATCGGCAGCTGATTTTCTAAAACAATCCCGCCAACGCCCCCGCTGGTGTATTCAACCGTGAAGCAGCGATTTTGGGCATCGCGATAGATTAGCCAGTAATACGCGCCGCCACCTGGGCCAGAAGATTGATTTTGACCCGTTTCATAGTCAGCCAAAGTAAAGCCATCGGGTAAGTAAGAGGGAACTGCAGCGGGAATTTCTAGAGCTGCTAGATCAGCGTTAGCTTCTGGTGGCAGTAGGCCAAAAAAGGAGCCCGTGGGCGGCGGCGGCGGCGCTTCGGCTAAGTCTGGAGGGGGCAGTGTTTCGCTTTGGCCCTCGGGCAGCGGCAGCGTTTCTTGAACCAGGGGTGCAGCCTTGCAGCCGACCAAAGCGATGGAGAGGCCGATAGCCAGGCTGGTTAGTTGAATGGGTTTATTTGAGAAACACATATTCGTATTCATATTGGGATGTATTCATATTGGGATGCCTTGCATTGGGCGGACACATGGGTCACGTCCCTACCTTTCTTCCCCTTCGCCTTTTCCCCTTCTCCCTTCGCCCTTCCCCCTTCGCCTTCTTCAATATGGCACCCCATTCTTCCGCGTCATGGCCCACCCATCCTCTGTCAACTGGGCCATGAGATCCACATCGGGATAATCTACCCGATCGCCGGGGGTGCGATCGCCCATTTCTAAATACACCGCTGGCTGCTCAGATCGGTTAATCAAATGATGACCGTTGGCCTCACCCGCCGGGAAACCGGCCATCATCCCTGGGGTCATAACCTGCTCACCCTGATCCGTGACCAGCACTAACTCACCCTGCACGATATAGACAAACTCATCCTGCTCCATATGCCAATGGCGCAGCGCCGATTGAGCACCAGGGGCTAGGGTGGTAAGATTCACACCAAAATTCTTAAGCCCAGCGGCCTCCCCCAAGCGCTGACGACTGCGACCCGCGACCGCTGCTTTAAAGGGGGCAGGATAGTTTGTGCCGGTTTGCGTAGGTAAATCGTCAGGATAAATAATCATCTTGCATATGCTTTCGCTGCTTGACGGCCCTAACCTAAACGTTAAATCGGAAGAGCATCACATCCCCTTCTTGAACGGTGTATTCCTTACCTTCACTGCGGAGCTGTCCCTTTTCTTTGACGGCGTTCATCGAGCCAGCGGCAACGAGATCTGCGTAGGCAACGGTCTCAGCCCGGATAAAGCCGCGTTCAAAATCGGTGTGAATAACTCCAGCGGCTTGGGGGGCGACCATACCTGCATGAATGGTCCAGGCGCGGGTTTCTTTAGGCCCCGTGGTGAAGTAGGTACGAAGCCCCAACAAATCGTAGGTGGCGCGAATCAAGGACTTAAGGCCCCCTTCTTCCACGCCGAGGGCTTCGAGAAAGTCTTTGCGTTCCTCGTCAGACAGCTCTACCAATTCAGCTTCGACCTGGGCAGAGATGATCACCACCTGGGCATTTTCCTCGGCGGCAAGCTTTTTGACCTGCTCAACCCAGGCATTGCCCTCAGCCAGATCATCTTCAGAGACGTTAGCTCCATAAATGATGGGCTTGCGGGTGAGAAACCCAAGGGATTTAATCAGCAACTCTTCGTCTTCGCTCAGCTCCACCAGGCGGGCAGGTTTACCGTCTGCTAAAAAAGGCTGAATTTTTTCGAGGACGGCCAACTCGGCCTGGGCGTCTTTGTCCTTGCGGGCCTGCTTACGGACTCGATCGATGCGGCGCTCGATCTGGTCAAGGTCGGCCAGGGCCAGCTCCAGGTTGATCACATCAATATCGCGCAGCGGATCGATGGAGCCTGACACATGGATAATGTCGTCATCCTCAAAGCAGCGCACCACATGGACAATGGCATCGACTTCGCGGATATTTGCCAAAAACTGATTGCCTAAGCCTTCTCCCTTGCTGGCCCCGGCAACCAGCCCGGCAATATCGACAAACTCAACGCGCGCTGGAATAATCTCCGCTGAGTCAGAAATATCTGCCAGTACCTGTAGCCGCTCATCGGGCACCGCCACGACGCCCACATTGGGCTCGATCGTGCAAAACGGGAAATTGGCCGCCTGGGCTTTGGCATTGGCGACAAGTGCATTAAAAAGGGTCGATTTGCCAACGTTAGGAAGCCCGACAATTCCAGCTCTGAGCATGGTCTTTAGATTAAGAAATGTCCATAAACCAGCATAGGCCAAGACTGATAACTTGCGCCGAGGGATGAGAGTGATATGCTTTGGCTACTAAACCCTCTATCCAGTCCAAAAATTTGGCGTCTTGACCTCAGGGCATGCCACAGCTCTGGATATAGCCAAGGGTGATTGAGAATGTCTATTTTGAGCGGCTATGCGGTCTTTGAATATTCGGTTGGGGAGATTAGCCAGATTTGCAGGGGTTGCGATCGCACTCAGCTTAACCCTCAGCAGCTGTCGTTTAGGAAATCGCGATCAAACTGAAAGCTCACCTGATGTCCCTATTTCGATCGAAAACCTATCGAATAACCAAAAACTGGTCGAAAATACCGCTAAGCAAATCCGACTCACCATTCCCAGCAGTTGGGAAACGGTCGAGACCCTGCGCCCTGACGCCGATATCTACACCGCCAACGAGCCTGACAATATGTATGTGCTTGTCCTGGCCGATAACCGCAGTAACACCGTCGAGCAATTTGACCTCTCGGACAATGCCTCACAATATCGCCGCGTTTTAGCCCGACAGCTCGATGGCTACGATAGCCAAACCGCCACCTCGATTACCTCAGTCAACGGTCAACCCGCCGAGCAATACGAAATTCGCGGCGAAATCGATGGTACTGCAGTGGTCTACATTCACACTACCATTCGCAGCGACGACAATTATTACCAGGTCGTCGGTTGGACCCGCGCCGATCAGTACGAAGCCCGGCGGCAGGAATTGCAGCAGGTGATTACCAGTTTCCGAGGGGTTTAGGGGAAAGGGGAAAGGGGAAAGGCGAAGGAGGGTATTAAAAGTGGGAGAATCGTAGGGTGGGTTAACCCTGACCGGCGTCTGAACGGGCCAGGGATACCCTGAAACAACCCACCAAACCCAACAGAAAGGCCAAACTGGACTATATGAGATTTTGGAACCAACGTTTAATCAAACCGCTGCTGCGCGGGGCGGGGCTGGTCTTGGCACTCGCGATCGCACTGACCTGGCTACCCCAGGGTGCGATCGCAGGGCTCAATGACGATAACTACGACGGCAATATCTTTGCCCTTTACGCTGGCAACGGCGCAATTGTGCCCCCTCGGGTGAATTTAGCCCAGTCATTACAAAGCCAGCGGGCGATTGTCCTGTTTTTCTACGTGGATGACAACAGCGACAGCAAACGCTACTCGTCTGTGATTTCACAGCTGCAGGCCCCCTATGGGCGGGCGGCTAATTTTGTGCCGATCATGGCCGACTCAATTCCAGTCAAAAATTCATACGAGCCGTCTGAGCCGGGATATTACTTCAAAGGGTCGGTGCCGCACACCCTGGTGCTCGACCAAACCGGCAAGGTCCGGTTCGATAAAATCGGTGCGGTCAGCTACGAAGCCGTGGACGACGTGCTGCGGGAAGTCTTTGACCTGCTACCCCGAACTGAATCGGTGGAACTGCGCCGCCGCTCCTTTAACGAAGTGAATACAGAACTGGTGCCCGAATAAGGCGTGAGCGACACCCATCTCGCTTTGCAGGCCCCCCTCCCGAGGAGGGAATTTAACCATGAAATGGTCAAGACAGTTTAGAAAATGGCTGGCTAGCCCAAGTAGTTTAACCGTGCTAGGGCTGTTGCTGATCGCTCAAATCATCAGCCTGGCCTGGCTGATCACCTCCAGCGGGCCAGTCACCCTCAGCGTGGTCGTCCCCGCTGAGGAAGCGGTTGGTTGGACAGAGCTCGTCGATAATTTTGAGCGCCAGCATCGAAATATTCGCATTGATTTAGTGCAGGGACCTTACACCACAGAGCAGGTCGAGGCGATTTACTCATCTGAGTTTCAGCGAGAAGCTCCCTATGATCTCGTGTATATGGACGTGATTTGGCTGTCATCGTTTGCCAGTCAAGGTTGGTTACGAGATTTATCTGATTTCCTGTCAGACGACGAAAGCTCTGCCTTTCTCAACAGTGAAATCGAGGCCGGTACTTTTGAAGATCATCTCTATCGCATTCCCTTTCGTGCCGATGTCGGGACGTTTTACTATCGTCAGGCGGTACTCGATCAAGCAGGCATCCCTGTCCCCAAAACGTTGAGCGAGTTGCAGCGAGCAGCCAATATCTTGGACAGCGAGCCTAATGAGGAGCGTAACCAAACGAAATCAAACGGCTATCTATGGCAGGGAGAACAGTATGAAGGGCTGGTGGCTTTCTTTGTTGAGCTGCTGGATGGGTATGGGGGCTATTGGCTGAAACCTGACACTTTGGAGGTGGGCCTGGATGAAGAAGGTGCGATCTCAGCTGCTCAATTTTTACAAACATTACTGACTGAAAATATCTCGCCAACAGCCGTAAGAGACTACACCGAGATTGAGTCTTTAGCCGGGTTTAAAGCCGGGTTGGGCACTTTCATGCGGCACTGGGGATATGTGGGTAAGCCGCTGTTGCAAAATGATCAAACCATCGGACTCACCGCTTTACCCAACGGTCCCCAGGGCAAAAATCGAGCCTGCCGAGGCGGCTGGGGCTTTGCGATCGCAGCCAACACGCCCCACCTGACCGCCGCCCAAACCGCTATTCGCTACTTCACCAGCGAAACCATCCAAAAACAGTTTGCGATGACAACCGGCTACCTGCCCAGCCGCCGCGCCCTCTTCACAGAGCCTGCCCTGGTTGAACAATACCCTTACTTCCCAGAACTGTTGAGCTGGCTAGAAAACTCTGAACTGTCAAAGTTTCGACCGCAGATTGCCCAGTACGATCGCATCTCTCAAATCTTACAACAGGCCCTGGGCAAAATTGTGAATCAATCGCAGGATCCAGCGACAGCGATGCGGCAAGCAGCCCAGGAAACTCGAGAGTTATTAAGGGGTTAAATCCCAAAAATCTGCATTCAAAATAAGCAGACATCATTGTCTGACTCAACCTCAGAACTTCCCGTGGAGCTTACCCTTACAATCTACACAATACAACTACTGACACTACTTTTCTTATTAAGTCAAGCAACATCTTAAAAAGTAAAAAATACTTCACAAGAAAGGCTTTTACTTATCTTAAGAAAGAAACTATTGCTTCATTCAAAAAAAAGTTGTACTTTGAGCTAAAGTACAACTTTTATACATTTTTTAGATATCCTAAAAAATGTATTTTTTGAAACTAATGAGTTTTCTTAAACAATGGCTTCTCATCAAACTTAAAACAGGCTTGATTATAGAAATTAGCCCTGCAATTTCTATGAAACTGGTCGTCTTTTAAGTCTTCTGACAATTTTCAGTGACACACCTAATCGCTCTAAATAACCTCATTAGTTTTATTTGTTACACTATCAATCCTGAAAAAACAATGAATACAAAAGGCTTGAGTTTAGTTTTAGTGCCCTTAGCTCTAGCGAGCGTGGCTGGAGCTGCATTTGCAGCAACACTAACCGCTTGGACATATGAAGAAAAAGTTGCCGCACAAAGCCTCTGTGGAGATGAATATACACAAGACAGCCCCGAGCTTAAGTCTTGCCTATTCGGCGTCACTGTCTATGCCGATGGCAGACAATGGTCAGAGCTCAGCTGGTCAAAGCAGCGTGCAGAAGCCAATTGTCTAGCCATGGATGCAGGGAGTTCCGAACCAGAAGCCTATCGATTTGGCTGTAGCACTGGCAGAAGATTTGACTAATCTCTGGCCAGGTTTAAGTTAAGTTAGGCACCTTTAAAGGTGCTGAGACGACGTCAGGTTTGGCCGCTGTTATAGCGTTAGCTACTTCCCTTAGGGCACCGAGTGCAATTCTCGCAGCGTTCAATAGCGCTATGCGGCTTGCAGTCGCGTCCTAACTAGACTGGTAACTGCTACACAACAGCGGCCAAATCCAATGAATAGGCTAGAATTAGGGTCCTATACATTCTATCTATCGGCATGATCTGTAAGACTCAACCCTGATTGCATGACATAGTTTGCGCTCTGCCTGAATCTAAAGAAGGATTTCAAGCATGTACTTAGACACGTAAACCAGCAAAATCCGAGTAAAATTAAATACCACTGAAGACGGGTTTCATCCCTGTTTTATCCCTTTCTTGAGCCAGTATTGAGGGACATACCCGTATCTCAGCCTGGGATTTACTCAGAGGCATCTGCTTATGACATCCTCAAATAGCGTCGCGGAAAAGCTGCTCTGGCGTAGCTTGGCCATAGGCGGCGATAGTGGCAAAGCCTTTTCAGACTTTAACTGGCCCCCTCAAGAGCAGGATCGAGCTCTGGCCCAGCATGCAAACCCGGTTGAAGTGCGGGTCAGGGTGGGGCGATATGTCGATCAAGTTCAAATGATCTGGGCCAGTGGCGAGTTGCCTACTCATGGTGGCGAGGGTTCAGATTTAGACTCGTTCGCTTTAAACTCGGATGAATACATCGCTAACGTCAGACTCACCGCTCCCAGTGGTAACTATGTCGGGTCTGTAGAACTAATCACGAGCCAGGGCCGTAGTGTTGTCTTTGGGAAGCAAACTGGAGAGATTACTGACCTAAAGGTACCGCCAAAATACCAAGTCATTGGCTTCCACGGCAACAGCGGACGCTGGATAGACAGACTGGGCGTCATTGCAGTTGCCGTATCAGGTAGCGCTACAGGGGGTCGCCCAACTCAACCGGAGGACCCCGATGACCTACTGCTGGGGGCTATTCCACGCGTCGGCATTGAGCTGATTAAAGAGTTTGAAGGCTATGCCCAGGCCCTGCCAGATGGTCGAGCCAAGGCATATGCAGACCCCCTCCGAGGCTGGGAAGTGCCCACCATCGGCTACGGCACTACTCGCTATCCAAACGGGGTCAAAGTTGGACAGGGCGATGTGATCAGCAAGCGGCAAGCAGAAGACTATCTAATTCACCATGTGGATAAGACCTGCCGCGCTCCCCTAGAGAAAATTCCTACCTGGGGCCGCATGAATACTAACCAGCGCGGAGCCATGTATAGCTTTGCCTATAATCTAGGGTCAGGTTTTTACCGAGGCGCTAACTTTGAGTCGATTACTCGGGTATGTGACTCGCCCGACCAATGGAAAGACCACCGCTGGATAGCCGCACAGTTTGTCAAGTACAGAAACCCAGGCACCTCTGTGGAGGCGGGCCTGCGCCGCCGCCGATTGGCAGAGGCGGATCTGTTCTGTCGGCCCGTGACCTCATCAACCCCCAACTGGAAAGATGATCATGATGAAGCGGGTGAGGCCGGTGACCGGTCACCAGAAGGCCGGTTAGGACAAATTGGTCGGGAGGTAGCTGGCAAACAGCCCGTTGGGGCCCGACTCACCAAAGAGATGTCTTTTAATGCGCTGATTACGCCCCATATTACCTATGGAGAGCTCGCCCTCTATCAGGAAGAACGACGCTTTCGGCATAACTATCAATGCAAAACAGCCTATGAAATGTGTCTCTTTTTAGAAAAATGCCGGGCTCACTTTGGGGGCAAGCCGCTGGTGATCACCTCCGGCTATCGACCACCAGAGGTGAACGCCAAAGTCAATGGCGCTCGGAATTCAGAACATCTTTATAATTACCCTGACAAGGGAGCCGTGGATTTTTATATCAAGGGCGTCAGTGTTTATGAGGTTGAAGCCTGGTGCGACCAGCGCTATCCCTACAGCATTGGCTACGGTGCCCCCAGGGGCTTTGTTCATTTGGGCGTGCGCCCCGGTAAACCACGGGTACGCTGGGTTTATTAGCAAATTGACTGTCTAATCTCGTGAACCCTTCCGAGCCCCCTTTAACAGTCCCACTTCATTCAAAATCCCCAACACATTATCAGCCAACAACTCCGCCTCCAGGGTTTCAATATCATTCGAGTTTTTGACCATAAGACACTCAGTTGCCCCCAGGGCCTTAAAAACGAAGCAGCCTTCGCTCTCAAAGCACGAGGTTTCTAAAAGGTAAACAACCGCTCTCTGGTGACGGATCAAGTAGGTACTCTTTAATGCGATCGTCTCACCGGATAGGTCTGTCATTTTCGACACCTGCTTGAGGCGAACTCGTGTAGCCAGATTGCACTGATACCCATATTTTCTGAGCGTAATTTTGATCTCGTGTAGTAATTCTTGGGAAGCAGATTTTTTCCAAAGGGGCCAACGCATCGTTTCTTCCTTCACTTGATCATCTCGCGCCCATCTAAAGTCTGGGAGCATACAGTAAAGTGGTATCTGCCAGGACCTACTATAGCCATAGGTTTGGATTTCAAGTTTTATGCAAGGGCTCTCAGTCTCACCATCTCCCCCCCTCTCACGTTTCCAGGAAAACGTTCAGCACTTAGACTTCCAGAGTATAATCGAGCACTCCTGCTAAGAATGATAACCCAGGTCGATCTACAAACACCCTGGGCGCGATTCCGAATTAAGGAATGTCTCGGATATGTTAAGTTAGACCGCGATCGCAATGCCCAGCAGGGTTCAAACTCATCGGCAGCGTGCGCTCTTAGCCATTCAACCAACCCATTAACATCTGCCAAGTTTTCAGAAACCTCGGCTAATAAAGTTAACTGGCTCAACGACAACGCCTTGACTTGAAGCGATATCGACTCTTCTAACTCCCCTAACTGTTCAATGAGTCATTGCAATGTGGCGGTGGAGGCTATCAACTTAAAGCGGGACATTTTCCCAGGGACAGAATTCAGGAGCCAGGAGTCAGAATCCAGTCCCCCACTG
>JBCBQD010000001.1:0-62579 GCA_039820425.1 Cyanobacteria bacterium J06635_1 | reverse complement strand
GGCTGATCGCTTATGGGTGAAAACTCATCTCGAACCCGAGGAGGAAAAACTACGGGTCTCAACCTAGAGGGGGTTTAGAAAGAGTGTTCGTTTGCATGGAACAAATTCAAACAGAGCATGAAAAGGTTCTGAGAGAATTGCAAACCCAGCGTAAAGAACCGCCACGTCAGCTATATCCTACTTCTGAAGCTTACTACCTGCTTGGTTTCGACAATCCTGAATCACTTCGCCATGCCATTCGGAATGGTGAATTTTTATCAGGCATAGAAATTCAAAAACGTGGACGCAGGTTTGTAGTTGATGTACAAGCTTACAGGGCTAGAAAAACTAGAGAGCAGAGTCGTCGCCGGGTTGTTTAGGTGGCATTGGTCTGTCAGTTGCGTCTAAGGCCCTCTTCACAGCCTGCTGGCTGCGCGCCAGAGAAATATGCTTATGGTATCGAGCCAAGTGAATCGCCGGGGTATGGCCCATCAATTTAGCACTGACAGTTTCGGGCAGATTGAAATCTACCGAGGTTCTGATCGCAAAAGCATGGCGTAAGTCATAAGGCTGAAAGGGGACACCGTAGCGGTGAAACTGGTTGTTAATCTTTTTGCCCAAGTTTCCTTTCTGGTAGGCATGCTCAGCATCAACTCGAGGGCGACAAATCTCTTTCAATCCCCATTCTTCTATCCACTCAGGATAAAATAACTGAAAAACCAGCCGTGGCCCACTCTTACCTTTCAAAACCCGAAGCCCATCTGGACCCCATTCACAGAAGAAGGCTTCATGGGGTCTAAGTCCAGCCGCCGCTGTGATTCCATAAATCCACTTCCATCCCTTATTCGGAATACGATTTCGCCATTCAACAATGAGTTCATCACTGGGCAATTCTCGGTCTTGTACCTTACTGGGACCGTAGTTTCCCTGATATTGCAAAAGATCAACTTCAACCTGGGCAAAGTCAGCTAGTTTCTGCAAGCGCTGACAGGTCTGTTGTCTCATGCGATTGTTTGCCGGTTGCTTGAGGATCTGCGCAGTCAAGATTTCGGGTGTTAATTTCTCATTAGATGGCAATCGCTTAAAGATTTTGACCCAGTTTTCATTCCAGGTAGAATCTTTTAGCTGATTCCGGCTACGGTAGTGTTTTTCAAATTGGTTAATCAGGGTTGAGATAGTGTGCTGAGATTTTACTTGATAGATTTCATAGTCAACCCAGTCAAATTCCTTGGTTGCCAGTCTTGCCCCCAACAAACGCGCATCCTTTTCTGCTCGTTTGAGTCCTTCAGGATTAGCTGGCAGGTTTAAGGCAATACGCTGTTGATAAGGAACGATGCGATCGCTACCCGGTTTGGGAGGTAGGGTAGCCCGCATATTCAGAGCATCGCCACGCTGCTCCAGTGTTACTCTGGTATTGCTGGCCTTCAATCTTGTATTGACGGCTACTAGCGTATACTCAAGCTTCGGCATTGGTTGGACTAAAATTGGCCTAATATCCATCAACATACATCGACATAGATAGACATTCAAGGCACGAAAAAATAGGGTTTCAAGCAGCTCAATTACCTGATATTATTAGACTTAAGACCTGCGGGTGTAGTTCAGTGGTAGAACTTAGACCCCTTGCCAAATCCTCTCTCCTCAAGGGATTTGGTTTTAAGTAATTTTGTTTGACTAATTTCTTCCTGTTTTAAGGCTATTCCTTCGCCCTTGGCTGCAGCGGGAATGCTGAGGGTGAAAATCTTCAGGCTTGCGAGTGACCGCTAGTTTTATTTTCTATCAGGAAGGCAAAGAGCCGCGCCATCACGAGCTAGCGGACAAAATCACCTTAGGTCGTGCGGGCAGAATCAAAATCGCCTCGCCTGGGGATAATAGGTTTAGCCGCCTACATGCCACGGTCAGTCTGATAGGTGGCAGCTGGTATATCTTTGACGGCAACGGCGAGACCCCAAGCCTCAATGGGGTTTTCGTGAATAAGGCATGGCATAAGATTTCTGAGCCGACAAAGCTAAAAGAGGGCGACCACATTTACTTTTTCCCTGGCATCAACCGAGACCGTTACTGCGTCTTTGTTGAAGACTCAGGAGACGAAACGATCGCCACAAAAACTGTCTGGGAAATGCTCGGTATTTGGTGGGCTCGCCAGCGCCGTCGTTTAGGTCGAGTCATACAAGCCTATCGCTGGCTCATGCTCATTGTCCCCTTCCTGATCGGCCTAGTGACCGCTGAATGGGGACATCTGAAAACAGCGTTACTCCGGCTACTGGAGGCACTAAGTACCGGCGATTAGCCAATCGCCTCACGGATGCGGGCCCGCAGATCATCTGAAGCGGCCGCCTCTGCCAGAACGTCAGTAAGCAAGCCTTTCAGCAGCCGCACTTGCTCTCTCAAGGTCATGCCCCGAGGCTTTTTCTCAGGTGGCGGCGCGGCTTCCGTGATCTCAATCTCGCCAGCCAGGAACGGGTAAGATTCGCCATCGGGTAGGGTCGCGTAGATTGTAGATCCCCCTGACTCGGTACGCTCTACGACTACCTCGGTTCCCTTGGGCTGCGGCCCTGCGATCACCACAGCTTTGCTGCCAGGCGCAACCTGTGCCCGTTGCTGAACGCGCTTTACCGCCGCCTTGGTCTCGGCAACAGTCGGCTGTGACCCCTCGGCTGTGCCTGCCGCTTGCACCCAGGCATCAACACGCTGATCAGAGTCAGGCAACTTGTCAAGCTCTCGGATCTGCCGTTCACCCGATGGAAGCGTATCCACGCGAGCGCTCTGCGCCAAAGTGTTGTAGGTATCAATTGCCCTAATCAGCTTGTAAGCCCGATCGCGAGTGTAGCCCCATCGTGTTTGGCAATAAGCCTCAAAAGTGTTGTAGGTCGCCTTGTATAGGCGTTGGTCCCGGATGATCTTTAACGCTTCCCCTACAGTGATGAAAAATGTTTCAGTAGCTGACTCAATCCGCTGTTCCTGTACCGCTAGTGCAGCCTGCTCACTGCCCGTCAATGGTTCCAGGGCATCGATCTCAACTGTGGTAATTGACGGCATTCGCCCCCCTCATTTGCTCAAGTCCTTCTGATATAAGTGTTTCCACACTCTTGACGCTGACCTTGTGCCGAGCTGCGATCACACCAGGCTTAAGCCCAGCCCAGTAATATTCGGTTACGCAATCCCTCTTTAGCTTGGGCAGCTCGCTAAGCCTTGCCAGCACTGCATCTTCCAGCCTTTCTGCTGCGTCTCTGTCCCCTGGATCAATCCACTCATCCGCCAGCTGTAAAACCTCATCATCTTCAGCTGAGGTCATCCGTACTCCGCCTGTTGCCGCCTCAATTTCTTGCCACTCAGCCAAGCTGAATCCCTTGCTTATGGCAACTTCCGCCATGGATACATCGCGCCCACTCGCCCGGATTTTCTTCCAGGCAGCTTCGACAGAATCTCTGATCTCACGCCAGCGCCTGGGCACTTTGACCGTGGTTTCGTGATCCCTGCAAAAATGCTGTATTTCGCCTCGAATGTAGGGCACTGCGAAAGAGCTAAAAGCTGCGCCGTTACTGGGGTCAAACTTTTCGATCGCCTTGAGTAAGCCAATCAGGGCCAGTTGGTTTAAATCCTCACGCTCCAAAATCCTCCGCTCAGCTTCGCGCTTTGCCACGAAGTAGGCCAACTCCATATGCAGCTCAGCAATTTTGTTGCGCAACCTCACTAGCGGCCTTTTTCGATATTTGACGAAAAGCTCTTGAGTAAGACTTATTTTTGCTCCTGGAGTCTCCACTTTTGGCGACTCTTTTCTCTTTGTTGCGCAACTGATCACAAGTTTTGAGGGCGGCGACAATCTAGTTTTACACACCTTTGCGGCGCTCACAGGCCAGCACTGCAAAGGCATACAGGAATCACATAAACCCAGTGATCTGCTTGTGGGAATCGTGTGATTACAGTCCTGAATAGAGGGCTAACCAAATTTGCGTAAAGAATCTTTAACCCTAACCGAACATAACCCTTGTTTTGTTGTGTCTAGCTTCTCTGAACCACGAAAAATCAGGGCTTTCAAGGCTCTGGCCAAAGAATTACCTAGAGCCGATGTGTCGCTTATCGAACAATGGCTACACGGAAGACCAGGGTCTACTCAGGCTGCTTACGCCGGAGATTGCTTAAAGTATTTCAAGTTTGTTAAATTTCTTCCCTTACCAAAGCATGAGCTGGGGCACTTGCAGGGCTACCAGTCGATGTTGGGAGCCCAGGATCTTGGGCCCCGCACGATGCAGCGCCGGTTGCGATCGCTCAAATCGCTGTTTGCCTTTGCGACCCAGCAGCAACACATCCCCGCCAATATTGCCGCCGCTCTGCGCCTGCCCAAACAGAGCTATACGCTGGCGGGTCGATTGATGCGCAAAAACGATGTGGCTAAGCTGCTGATGGCAGCAAGGGATAGCCCACGTGACCTGGCGTTGTTGACCCTGGCCTATTTCACTGGGGCGCGGGTGTCAGAAATCTTGGCGCTGAAGTGGGGGGATTTTCAGACCCGCGAGGATGAAAGCATCCAAGTTCGGCTGTATGCCACCAAAAACGGCAAGTATCGATCTGTTCGACTGCCTTATCAGGTCTGGCAGGTTGTTGCGCAACTGTGGGATGACAAAGAAAAAGCGACCGGGGCTAAAGCGGATAAGTTTGTGTTTCAAGGCAGAGGTGGCAAGCATTTGGGGCGGACAGCTGCTCACGATGCCATCAAAAAAGCGAGCGCAGCGGCGGGGCTCAGTACCAAGATTTCTATGCACTGGCTGAGGCATGCTCACGCTAAGGATTCTCTCTCCGCTGGTGCGCCGATCGCCCTGGTGCGCGATACGCTGGGCCATAGCAGTATTGCAATTACAAACTGGTATCTAGAGGCTGAGCCCGACCAGAGTAGCAGCGATTTTCTGGGGTTTGGGTGATCTGGTTGTCAAGTGGTGTGAGGCAGTGTGAGGCGCAAAGAAAAGCGCACCTCCCGCGAAGTGCGCTGCCAGTGATATTGCGTGTAGTGCCTGCCGTGAGCGTGGCAGGTGTAGAAATCTTACCCTACCTTCGCGGCAAGTTTTTCCCTCTCCACATTCAGGGCTCGCACCACAATATCAACCTGGTAACACGCCTCATGCTCAGCCTGAGTCTTGAGCCAGTCGCATAAATCCTCTGGCAACTCAAAACGCTTCGAGACCTTGGGCTTATCCCCGATCTGTCGCCCAGGCTTGGCAACGACCCAGTATTTTTTTCGGTTTTGCCTGATGGTGCCAAGGATTTGCTCTACGAGAGCTTTGTTACGCGGCTTCTTTTTGCAGATAAAACTGGCTTTCTGAAAATATTCAACACGAGCCCAGTCGAGATCCGTGTCTTTTGGGATCGAAATTTCTTTCATAGCTCCAACCTGTACACGTTGCAGAGTTCCTAGGTGTGCAGCTCGACGGCGTGCAAGGTGGATAGGGATCTCCTATGCAAGGTGTGCGGCCCCCATCCGCCCCCCACAAGCCTTCCTCCCCCTTGTAATGCTGTAGCCCTATCAGATCGACTGTGCGCCTGATGTGCTGGGAATGCTGGCTTTGACAGTCGCCATGTGGTGATATGCCGATTAAGAAAAAGCGAAGAAAAAAGCCCAAGCGGGATAATACCGAGAAAAAGTTAGCGGCAAAGCTGGCCTATGTGAGTTCAAAAGACCTGAGCTTTAGCCAACTTGCCGAACAGTTTGGCGTGTCTACGGTGACCGTGCAGCGATGGTCATCAGCCGACCCAGACGGCCCATGGACAGCCCAACGCCGAAAGCGCGAGGATTTGCAGGTAGCCAACGTGCTGCCGTTCGCAGTGCCCGCTGGCAAGGCCCATACGCCGGAAGAATTGACCCGAGTGGCCCCTAAGGCAACCAGAGAAGCCAAGGCGGCGAGAGAGGCGGGGGATATCGACCCTTTGCAGATTGTGGATCTTGCGATCGCAGACCTGAGCAGCGCGATGCAAACACAGGCCCAGTTCAACCTGCCTCAGGGGATGGGTGCGTGCGCTGGCGGCCTGGTGCGACTGCTGGAGTTTCGGCGTAAGTTGCAGCCCCCCACAGCTGCGGAGCTGGCAGAGCAGGTGATCGCGCTAGGCATCTCTCCCCAAGAATTTACGGCTGAACTGAGCAGGCAATGGGCCAAAACCGCGTAGATGCCCGCTCTAGCCTCTTGCAAGCCTTAGAGAAAGCCTTCGGTGGGCAGAATGACCTGAGCCACCTAACGCCGCTCATTGAGGGCTTAGCGCCCTGGGCAAAGCCGCTGATGGAGCCCCGGCGCTATAAGTGCTTGTTCGGCGGCAGAGGATCTGGCAAGAGTTTTGGCACAGCTGATGCCCTGTTGATTACGGCGGCAATGCGCCCGTGTCGAGTGCTGTGTGCCCGTGAATTTCAGAATTCGCTGAGTGATTCGGTGCATCAACTGCTTTGCGATCGCATTGAAGCCCTAGGGCTTGAGGAGCACTACCGGATTTTGGAATCCAAGATCCTGGGCACCAATGGCAGCGAGTTCTTTTTTAGGGGTCTGTGGCGCAATGTGAACTCGCTGAAGTCGATCCCAGGTATTACACATGTGTGGATCGAGGAAGCTGCAAGCGTCACCAAAAAGAGTTGGGAAACCCTGGTCCCAACAATCCGTGACCCTGGCAGCGAAATCTGGGTGACGTTCAATCCTGATCAAAAGACTGACCCGATTTATCAATATTTCGTGACTGAGCCAGGGCGACTGGGCGGCAAATCCTATATACAGCGGGTGAACTGGCGAGATAACCCACACTTCCCTGCCGAGCTAGAGGCTGAGCGCGTGGCTATGCTGGCCACTGATCCAGACTTGTATCAACACGTCTACGAAGGGCAGTGCTGGGAGCGCTCCGAGGCTCAAGTGCTGGTGGATAAGTGGGGCGTGGCGGAGTTTGAGCCAAGAGAGGATTGGGATGGGCCATACCACGGCGCAGACTGGGGATTTGCCGTTGACCCCACGGCACTGGTGCGCTGTTGGGTGCATGAGAACCGGCTTTATATCGAGCGTGAGTCAGTGGCTGTGAAATTAGAGCCTGCCTTCACTGCTGACCGATGGATGATCGATATACCCGACTGCGAAAAATATGTCGTCAGGGCCGACAACTCACGACCTGAGACTATTGCCCATGTGAAGCGCACTGGCATCCCCCGCCTGATTGCCGCCCCAAAATGGCAGGGTAGCGTTGAGGATGGTATCGCCCATTTGCGCAACTACGAGAGAATCGTTATACATCCACGGTGCAAGCAAGCCCAGCTTGAGGCGAGGCTGTGGCGGTACAAAGAGGACAAGCGGACTAAAGATGTGTTGCCGATTTTGGTCAAGGGCAATGATCACCTGTTCGATGGCGTTAGGTATGCTCTGAATGAGTTAATTCAGAAACGAAACGCCGCAAAGCGTCATAGAATGCAGGCGGTGAGTAATTGGTGAGAGATGCAGTGGACGATTGAACCTCCAACAAAGCCCGGATGGTACTGCTTTCAGCCCGTGTCTGAATGGGTTATTTATGCGCAGCGAGTTACGCAAGGGGATTATAGATTTAGGCAACATCCTGACAGGCTCTACTGCGGACTAGATACAAAATCAGTAGATTCTATGCCTGGTGCGTGGCTTGGTCCTTTGCCTGTGGCTCCTAATGATTCCTCTTTTAAAGCACAATGATCTGGCTCTACAACCTCCACCGACCAGCGCTTGAGCTACAGCTGGGGCAACCTGGCTGGGCCGAGAAATATACCACGGGGCAACCATGCAACTATCTGGGTCAGCCGATGAAGTTGGATGGGTGGGTGGGAGTGTATCTTCGTCCGCAGTGGCGAGACATGAAGCCTGCCAAGCTTTCAACGCCAAACGTTCTCGGTGTATTCTGTTGATGGCAGCTTCATTTGCCCTACGGGGCTTTGCCGGGGAGCCTGCGGACGGCAGCCGAGGATGTGCAGCGTGAGCCGATTTAAATCACGTAAAGGCTCACTTGATGCCGCTGTAAAATTCGGGTTCCAGCGCGTGTGCTGGCCCGAATTTTGGTTTTTAAGTGTGTATACTAAGATTGCTATTGCGAGATCTCTCGAGGGGCGGGAAGACATCTCACTGAATGCGGAACCCCGGCAAAGCGCCTGGCAAGTAAGCGCCCTGTGAGCAATGGCAACATAGCGCGATAGAGCAGTCTGGTAGCTCGGTGGGCTCATAACCCACAGGTCTTCGGTTCAAATCCGAATCGCGCCACCATTCCCGAAAAGAAAAGGGAAAGCACAAGGGCAGTTAGTAAGTCCCCGCTGTGCCGCCGCCATCAGGCGAACTGGTGGTCTCTCGCTGGAGCTAGCGAGCGCTGTAGCCGCAGCGAAAAGAAGCAAATGTGAGTTTCTGGTTAGAAGCCTCTGGGGACATCCAGGGGCTTTGCTTTTGGGAACCCTTCCAGCGCAACCACTACAGCGTTTGAAAATGACTCAATATTACATTGGTGCCAAGCAAGTTTTGGGCTGGCCTGAGGAGAAAGAGGGGCAACCAGGATACGCAGTTCAATACGCTGATGGGTATATCAGCTGGAGCCCAAAAGACACATTTGAAGCCGCATATCTACCTATGGGTCAAGAAGGCGACGGCACGCTTGTAACTCAGCAAATGGTAGACGCCTTTATCAAATCAGTTGAATATCAAACGATTGGCGAAAAAAACACAGTGGTTCGCGCTGTGTTGGTCAACGGGTTTGAGATCATCGAGTCTTCTGCCTGTGTGGACCCCAAGAATTATGACGAGATTTTGGGCCTACAGCTTTGCTTGAATAAAATCAAGCAAAAAGTTTGGTTGTTACTGGGCTTCACTCTTCAGTGGGCCGCAGGCGGGCTGTCAAAACCTCCCGTAGCATTGCAATTCGAGAAAATCGGCTAAACAATGCCCAAGCCCTTTTCTGCGGAATCCCGCCGCCGCGCAGCACGGGAGAATATTGAGTACTACCACGGCGATGACTTGTTTAAGGTCGCCTGGATTGGCCCACGGGTGCCCGAGGGGTCGCCAGAAGCTGAGCGCAAGATGGCTGAGATCAAGCGCGTCTTTCAGGCCCACAACGTTTTGCGAGAGCTGGTGGACAACTGGAAAAATGGCCTGATCTCGCAGCCGTTTCGCTGGCACCTGAAAGACAGCAACGGCGAACGCGTCGAGGCAACGGAAGCCGAGATTGACCTACAGCGCTGGATCGACTGGGTGGAACAGCAGGCAGTCTACAAAGACCCCTGTCATAGCGACTTTCATGAGTCCGACCCATGGACTGAGTTTGTTCTGGCGGTGGGCGTCTGTGGGGAAGGGTCGCTGCGACTCTGGCAACCCCAGCGCTATGCCGAGATAGATGATGCTATCAAGCGCATTCATCTGCATGTGCCCAGGTGCGGCGCGGTGATGGTGCAACGAGACCAAGACGGCTTTATCGAGCGCATCGACATCAACCACGGCTCGGTACTAGAGACACACCGCATGGAGCCCGATGGTACGACTGTTGTCAATGTGAGCGAGCGAGAGGAGCCGATCGAAGTTGAGGCAGAAGGACGCTGGCTGATACAGACTATCCGTATGCCCTCACTTATCACCGATTCGGGGAAGCGGAAACAGGGGGCGATCTGCCATGCCCTGACGATGAAGCTCAGGAATCAGGAGCTAGGCGGGTTTAAAGAGCGCACTTTTCTGAATGCTGAGTTTCCAGTAGACAACGACGGGGAACCAATTGAAATCCAGCGCGGGCCAGGCATTGACCAATACGCTTACGGTGTCCCCACTGGCGATCCGCAGACTCCGACCTATGCCAATGCCCAGATGGTGGAATCTGAGCCGGTTAGCCCCGCTACCTTCATAGAATCTATGCAGGCCGACATTGAGCTGCTGTACCGCGAGTTCCGCCAGGGGCATCTGCTGTCAACCAACGATGGACGGCTAAGCGGTGAGAGCCGGATTCAGATGCGCCAGAACTTTGAGCACTACCTCAATGGCTGGAAACGCCCGATCGAGAGCGCGATCGCAAATGTGCTCAACATCGTGCTCAAGCTGCTGGAGTACGAGGATTTAGAGGCTGTCGTCGAGCTGTCCATCACGACCGGCAAGCTGAGTGCTGAGGAACGCGCCGAGATCCGCAGCGACTACCAGGCAGGGCTGCTCAGCAAATCTACTGCGATCGCTCTGCTAGGATGCGTTGACGACGTAGACGCAGAGCTAGCGTTGATTGATGAAGAGATGGCTGAAAAGTCAGCCAATCAGCCAGATCCATTGCCGACTAACCCGCTGACTAACCCATTAGACCGAGTAAACGACGATGACAACCCCAGAGAGCAATAGCAATAGCGACTGGGAAAGATGCGGACGGGATATGTGGGCCTGCGGTGAGCACCGCATTTTTTCGGTCGCATCTGATGTGTTTTTGGCCTCAGCCAACGGTCAATGGCTAAGTGCGACTTTCCCCAGCTGGAGTAAGGCAAAAGATGCTGTGGAACTGATGCAGGTCGTTGAGCCAAGTGATGGGCCGCTAGAGGTATCCCAGGAGAGAAACTTTGTAATACCGGGCTGTGTGGTTGAGATTGCTTCAGAGCCCGAGCAAAAGACAGCTGGCGATCTGTTGGCATTGGCCTTCTCGCTGGCCCACAGCAACCCAAACGCGGTTGTGAATTTCTGGATTCAGGTCAAAGAGCCTACTGAAGAGTGAAGTCGTAGCGATGACCAGGTGGTTCCCGGTCAATGCTGCGCGGTGGGTCAAAACGCCAGTTGTCGGCAGGCGGCTTAGGCCAGAAGTAGCTGAGTAGAAGTGTTAAGGCGACCAGAGAGCAGGTAATGACGATCAGTGCGCGGTGTGGCGTGTGCATGGGTCGGAGTGGTAGCGACGGGTAGAGCACCGGCTACTCCGAGGATTCCTAGGAACCCTTCGCCTGTAGTCCTTTCACGTTGCCATGTGGGAAAAACTTGGGCTTAAAGCCCTGGCGTCATCACGCCGCGCACTGCTGGAGATCGATAAATGGGCTGAAACTCGCGAAATTCCTGCTGTTTACAGCCTAAGTAAGCCTTCTGATGCGGCTGAGTATCGGCAGCTTGGGCCGCTGTGGGTGAGCCCTCACTACCGCTTCGAGGGCTGGGGGTGGGTGCTCCCGTGGTCAGTGCAGTTTTGGGTTAAGCATCTGAACACAGGCCACAGTAAGCGGATCGTGGTGTCGCTCCTGTGACGACCCAGGATGCTTTCCGCCTAATCGACCGATACGACCGCGCTGTGGGTGAGCTGGAAGCCGATGCGATCGCACGGGTTAACGATGCCCTCGACGCGGCGTATCGCGACCTGGAACGAGAGCTGAGGGCGACATACCCCCGGCTGCAATCTCAGGGTGGACTTGTGGCAGCACAGCGACGGCTGTTGATCCTCGACGAACTGGGCCCACTTTTACAACTGGTGAGACCTGAGCAGGCTCAGGCTTACGAGCGGATGTATCAGGAGCTGATCCAACTCAGCAGCGCCACCGGGGGCGAGTTTGCGGGGCAGCTGATCCAGGCGATCGACTCTGAATACCCCCTCCGCCAGTTCGCCAGCGTGCCGATTGAGGCCGTGGCCTTGCAAGCCCAGGATGGCGTAGAGCGGCTGCGGCGGCACAGCGAGGACTTTCGCACCCGTGCCTCGGCAGCGGTGGAGCAGGGGCTTATCCAGGGCTGGGGGGCTGGTCGGGTCTCTGAGATACTGCGGCGAGAGCTGGGCACCACAAAGGGCAAGGCTGAGAGCATCGCCCGTACTGAGGTGAACAGCGCCCTCAACGATGCGGCCCAGCAGCGGTACAAAGACAACGGGGTTGAATATTTTCAGCTTGTTGTGACCCCGAGCGAAGGGCTTTGTCCCTATTGTGCTGCCCGAAACGGCAACGTGTATAAAGCAGGCGAGATGCGTGTACCGCTTCACGTTCGTTGTCGTTGCGTTATTTTGCCCTGGTCACCACAATGGCAAGCCGACGGCCTAGTCGACGATGCCTTTATCCAGGACTATCGACAGCGCAACCTGAACGCGCTCAAAGAGGCAGGGCAGGCACCGAACAACGGGCCAACCTATTGGGAGCGACAGGCGGGGCTTACGGGTGCGCCTGAGCCATTCTGGCGACCTGGGCGGGCGCTACCTACTCAAACAGGGCAAACGCCTAGCACGCTTAGCAGAGTAGCGCGCCAAGCTTTGAGGCAAGTCGAGGGCGAGATCGTTTCAGCGGATTCAGAGATCAGCGTAATTGTTGACTCTGAGACCGGTCAGGAGATCTTGCGAAAAACAGATGGGGATGCTGATGAGGTGGCTTTTACGCCAGAAGAACGCGAGTTGCTCAGAGGGCAAATCCTCACCCACAACCATCCGCTTGATGCAAAGCGGGCGCAGATGGGTAGCGGGTTTAGTGAGGGTGACTTTGCCTTCGCTGCAAACCACGACCTCAGGGAGCTGAGGCTTGTCAGCGGGGAATACGAATACACCATGCGCCCTGGACAGGACGGCTGGGGTGACTTAGTTGAGCTTCAGGAAGCTTGGGGGAGAATCTCAGGCGAGGAAATAGCAAAGGTTCGGGGCTGGCGAGATCGCAACCTCAATGCCGACGAAAGCAATAGAAATGAGCTGCTCAGCGAAATGAACTTCCGTGTCTGGCACAGCATCTCCAGACGGCTAGCTGATGAGTTTGACCTAAACTATCGCCGTTCTAAGCGAGACTAGCTGCCTGCCCAGCAACTAATCAACAAGCGAAAACCCGACAAAACCCCCACACAGCAAGGGGTAGGTCGGGTTTTCTTTATCTAGGAGAGATCAACGGAAAATCAATGCTTTCCGGAAACTGGCACATGGTAGCACGGGTACTGCGTAGTCCAAGGTTAGTCCACTGGATCGGTCGGATTGTCACAAGGGGCTAACTCGAAAGTCGCAATCCAGGGCATTGAATCTGTATCGTAGTTGTGCCACAGCCATTGATAGCCATTCGGAGCTGGCAGATGCCTTGCTCGAGTTATCCTGGTCTCAACTCTGATCCGCGTTGGCCCAAACACTCCAATGCCTATGGGTTCGCGAAATCGTTCAAAAACGCAAGTAGGATCTAGCTCTCTGATTTCTGCTTCTAATGCCATGTAGTCAAACTCAGGTGATTCATAGCATCGAGTCGACGCTTTTTTAGCCTTTCCCTCCCAGTCTTTGCAAGACTGCCCCTCTGGCCCGTAGGGATGGATGGCACACACCAGGATATTGCCGCCGTGGGTCTGGCCGTAGTGATTTCGGCAAGTGTCACAGATTGAGGGCTTTTTCCAATGAACAAGCCCAGCATCGTACATCATTCGCCCCCAGTTATTTGGTGCAGCCGCTAGGGTTGTCAGCTCAGGTGTTACCACCAATCTTAGGCATCTTCGAGTATGGATCGGTTCTTCAGGCGTCTCCCATGGTTGCCAGTCAGCGCGATACAACATGGTCACCTCGGGCTGAATTCGTCCCATAGCAGCTAGCTCGCAATAGGTTTCAAGCCCAAACCCATATACCACGCAGCAGGCCACGATCGCAGCTTCTAGCTCAGAGCTAGAGAATCCCTCACGCGGCGTTACCGTGAGAGCCCGAATCAACAGCTCTTGCTGCATGGCCAATCTTGCAAGCATGGCGTTTTTGAGCGTTACTCCTGTGAGGGCAGACCAGTATTTTCCAGCGTCGCAATTGCAGGGCACCCGCTGAGTCACATAGCCCGCTGACATAGGCGGCGGGCCAGCCGTGTTTATTACGCATATCGGTTCTGGCAAAAACGGTTGATTGTAAAACCCTCTGCCGCCACATCTGTCGCAAGGCATAACCACCATAGGAATTCTGTTTACGACCCATTATGGCAGACCCTTACCGTGGATTACAAAGCAGCACTGGCGGCTGTAAAAGGCTTAGAAAATGGCGCTGAGCTGGCCTCAGCGATCGAAGGCAAAGTAAGCGACCTCGAATCCAAAAACTTCACCGTTATTGGTGAGAAGCGAGCCGAGACCCAAAAGCGGCAGGCTATGCAGACTGCGCTGGAAGGCATCGGCAAATCTCTCGGCATTGAGGGCGATGTTGAGGCAATCCTTGGCAGCGCCCAGGGTAAGGTGCAGACCCTCACATCGGAGCGTGATGCTGCGGTGAATGAAAAGACAGCGCTTGAGACCCGCGCAACTGAGGCAGAGGGCAAGATCACAGGCTTTGAGCGTAAGCAAAAATTCACGGACGCCGCAGCCAAGGCGAAGGCTAACGCCGCAGTGCTTGAGCGCTTGCTGGGCGATAAGGCTGATGAGCTGAAGGTTGACGGCGACAAGGTGTTGGTGGGGGATAAGCCCCTGCGTGAGTACGTAGAGGGCGACGAAGCTCTCAAACCTTTTCTACCTGCTCTGTTCGCCGAACAGACTGTCCCTGACCCAAAAGGCAAAAAAACTGAGCTGCCCGGTGGGAACCCCAACGCTAACAACGGCAATGACCAAGCTGACCCCCTCAAGCGCCATGTGGCTCGACATCGGATCAGCGCCGAATCATTAACCAAAAAGACCGCATAGCGGCAATAAGCGACGACTGGCGCGTTGCTCCTAAACCACTACAACACTCAAGAATATGCCTGGAGTAACTTGGACTAGCTACGACATGCAGCGACCAGACTGGATCGCTGACGAGCTGGGCGCTCACAGCTTATTGCCTGCGGGCACCCAAGCCGACATAACTCAATTTTCATATTCAGACTCTCAAACACTGACCCTTGCCGCTGGTGCAGTGACGGCTGGCGCTGGCGCAACGCTGACGCTGACCGAGGCCCTAGAGAGCGACATCTTGCGGGGTGTAATCCTCGACTTTGGCGAGGGCGAGCTGTTCGTCCTTGAACAACGCGCCAACCGTGGCGACACAACGCTGATTGGCACCCTGGCCGCAGCCGTGGAAGGCGGAGAAACCTATCTCTACCCCGGTTCCAGTGGCCGCACTGTGGTGCGCTCTGGTGCTCTGGTGGGTCGCACGTTCGCTGAGCGTGACGCAGGTGACGGCTTTGGCCCTGCGGATGCTGCAAACGACGACGAAATTTATTTGGTCGCTTTCCAAAACGAGTACGCCGAACAAGACGCGGGCATCACGCTCCTGCGCCATGAATGCCTTGTTTATGAGAACCGGCTGCCCGATTGGGACACGATGGGCGCAACTGCCCAGGCCAAAGTGCGCGAACTGTACCAAACCATCACCTACCCCGCGTAGGTGGCATCGACGCGGAGTAAGTGAGGAGTGAGAGACAATGCCTAAGACGTTTTACGAACTATATGAAGAGCTTCAAGAAGAACGCTATTTTGAGCGCTTGATGCTTGACCCAATGGCTCAGTTTGGCTCAGAAGATCAGCAACTGCTCGGGGCTCAACTGATGCCCGAGCGCGTGGTCGAGGAGAACGCCTACGAAGAGACCCAGGTTCGGTATCGCACCAAGCCTGCCCTGGACAACAACCGCTATAGCCCGACCCAGAAGCAAGACAATTCAGCACTGATCGGGTCCTTCCGGGTTGACCTGGGGCACACAGACACCCGCAAGGATCTGACCGGCAAAGAATACGATGACCTGCGCCAGCTGTTGATGCGCGGCGGCGATATGAAGGCCATGAGCCAGGTGATTAACTGGGTGGACAAAGAGCTTGTGCAGCCACACATCATCAAGAATGAGCTTCAACGCTGGCAGGCATGGTTGTTAGCTTCAGTCTCTCGGCAGACCGCTAACGGCGATATGCAGGCGATCAACTACTATCGCCCAGCCGATCACATCGTTACCATCCCCGGTGGTACCACTGGTTCCCCCCAGGGCTGGCACCTAGATACATATGACCCGTTTGACGACATCGAAGCGGGCAAAGAGAAGCTTCAAGGCCTCGGCTACTCTTTGGTGGGTATGTATGCAACGCCCTCCCTGGGTCGCGTTCTGCGGACCAACGACGAGGTAATCAAGCGCAATGGTCGGCGAATCCCTAACGATGTCGCACCGCCTACCCGAGTCACTGAGACCATCCTGAGCCAACTGCTTGAAGATGAGGATTACACCGGCATCACCCTCTATAACGGTGGCTACGAGTCCGAAGCGGGCTTTAAGCCCTACATGGACGTGGAGGACGGCTATGACTATCTGTTGATGGTCGGCGGCACCCAGCGCCAGTACGACATGGCCAGTGACTATACGGGTGCTGTGTCGGATATCTCCAACTTCACTGACAGCACCATCGTGCTCAACAACACGCTGGGCTACTACGCCGTGGGTCGCAATGCGGGCAAGGATTCCAGCGGACGCAGCATCTACACCAAGATGATGGAGAAAAAGCCAGTCGGAATGATGGGCGAGAGCTATCAGACCGGCTTGCCTGTGATCACCGACCCCCAGGCGTACTACGTGATTCGCGTACAACGCCCGACCGCGTAGGAGCCTAGCCCATGGCCTTAGTTGACATCCCTCCTCTAACTCAAACATATGGCTGGCGAGGCTTACGCTACCTTGCTGGTTGCACTTCTGTGCCCGAGGATCTTGCGATCGCTCTTGGTAATGACCCCTCTGGTAGTTTTGGTGGTGGGGAAGGATCGGGCAAAAGTGTAGACCCAGGTATACAAAATGAGCCCAATCCGCCAGCGCTGATCCTCATCAATGAAGCTGCAGAAGCGAACGACTTAACGCCATTGCCAGGGGTTGGACCTGCGGCTGCTGGGCACATCTTTGACGCGCGCCCAGACGGTGGCTATGAATCGCTAGAACAGCTGCCGACTCTGGTTCCTCAGGTCTTTGAGCCGCCGTTCTCGGTGTCTGTTGAGGTATTGGTTGCTTGGGAGGGTAGCTGATGGCTCAGTATCTCGACCAAGCAGAGGCGCTGGCTCGCGCCAAGGAACGCAGTGGTGCCACGGATGTTGATGACGCCTACCTAAACGAAATGCTCAGCATGAGCGCGGGGACGGTAGACAGCGTGACGCACTATCGCCCGTTCTACTGTGCGGCCAAGTGGATCGAGCAGAATCGCCCAGGGCAGCAGCTGAGCGAAGCAGACGGCGTTAAGTTCACAGGGTTGCAAACCCCCATCGATTCGCTGTTGGGCCTGCAGCGGGCTTATGACACCGCAAACGGGCTAGATGTGCCATCCGGCTTTGAGGCAATCCCCTCCGATTGCGATCGCTGTGATCAGCTCACCCCCACCAGCGTAGGCGGGCGGCGTTATCGGCCTGGCTCCGTGGCTACGGTTTCTGTGCCGTAGGGGGTGACGCGTGACCCTGCTTCGTAAAGTTACACCGCACCTCATCACCGCTATAAGCGGATCGCTGCCGGTGACGACGCAGGCAGGTGGCTCTAATGCGGCTCTGCTGGTTTCTTACGACGGCTTTGTTAGTTCTGGTGGTGCTGCGTCTATCTCGTCCCTGGATTTTGAAGGAAATGCCTTCACTAAGATTCGGTCTGTAGAAACCAACGCAGGGGCTAACCGACACAGATCGGAGAACTGGATTTTGTTCAATCCCCCGCTAAATACAACGGGTAATTTGAACTACGTCCTTGGGGGCTTTGGGGGTAATGCAGCGGCACACATGACCGTGCTGGAGTTGAATGACGTTGACTCCACAGTTGCCCCCGAGTTCACATCTGACACTACTAAGGCATCTAGACGCCTAGCGCTTAGCATCACCCCAACTTTCTCGCCTTCCGCAGTCTTTTTTCATGGTGGCAACTCCACTGGGGGAATCTTTAACGGCCAGTCCGGCAACCCTGACGCTATTCAGGCTGCCGTGGTGGCTGCGCTCAACTCAGGGACTAATGGAAAAGTCACTCAAAGAGTTGACTACCTAATCAAGAGCGACACGACCCAGGAGGATTTTGAACTCAGCACTGGGGAGAGTAACGACAATCTTTTGACTGCGATCGCCGTGGTGCTTGGGTATGTCGCACCTCAGCTGCCCGTAGAGATAACTGTGGTTGATCAAGCGCAGAACCCAATTGAGGGAGCGGCAGTCTATCTCACGACTAGCCCAGGTGGGGTCGAAGTCATTAACGGCTTGACAGATGCCAATGGCAACATTGTTTCTACGTTTGGCGGTGGAACCCCGCAGGCGGTTACAGGTCAGGTTCGGAGTGGTAGCGGGGCTACCCCTTATGCAGACTTTCCTCTGGGGGGGAATATCACCAGCTCAGGGTACTTACAGACAGCAATCTTACAAGAGGATGATTAGGCATGGTCGATTACAAGATTGATTTCGACAACCTGACTGGCAACTTCTCAGAGGGCGAAACGCTCACCTTCGGCGGTGGTGGGACAGCCGAGCTGGTTTTGCTCTATACGGGCGAACTGTATGTGTCGCTGATCTCTGGTAGTGCCCCGGCAGACAACGAGGCCATCACCGGGGGGACAAGCGGTGCGACAGCGGATGTGAATGGGGCACCGTTTATCTCGAGATTTCCGGTCAAGATTCGCGATGACCTCAGCAAGGTTGGTGACGATATTCGATGGACCGGGCCAGCGCTGGGAACTACTCACTCTTGTAAGTATGACGGTGAGGTTAGCGGACCTTTTACGGCTGGAGAGACACTCACTTTTAGCGGTGGCGGGACAGCCGAGCTGATTACCCTGACCGACAATGGCACAGATGGCGAGTTGTTTTTTAGGTTGGTCGGCTTCCGGCTGCCCTTGAACAATGAAACGATCACTGGGGGCACTAGTGGAGCAACGGCGGCAGTAGACGGAGTAACCCATGCAAGGGTCTACAGACCCGAGGAACTGCACTACTGGTACTCAGATAAAGGTGACGATGAATCTTTTGTGGGCAACGACGAGCACGATCGCACCCGTCCCCGAGTCTCTCGCCGTTTGACCGCAATTGAAGTCGAGCTTCTGGGTAACGCCAATATCGACGATACCCTGAGCTATCACATGTATGGCGGCTCGATTTCGCAGGCCAGCGGGGCAACTCTTTACTCTGGGTTTGACATCTCAATCGTTGATAAAGACGGGCTGACTGAGCCCGTCATCGTGCAGAACGCAGCTTTACTCAGTGCTACTACCACTGAGTACTGGAAGAATTCTTATGCGTCTAATGCAGCATCAAGAATCCGGTTGATGATCAAGACTAGAGACTCTGGAGCGGACATCGATCGTAAGGTGGCCCGGTTTCGGGCGCTGGAATATCAAAGCAGCTACTTTACGGCCCCTGATGCCCAGGGCGGCGCAGGTATTACCCCAGTGTCGCTTGTGACGGCAAATGATGGAAACAACCAGACCGCCGCCGCAACGGTTGCAACTTGGAACGATGTCACCCTCGGCACTGGGCTGCAGCAAGTCGATCACAATAATGGCAATGGGCCACAGCCTTATTGGGGAGTCATTGACACAGGCACTCGCACTAAATCCCAAACCCATGAGCGGTTTAAGTGGGTGCAGCGGCGCGGCACAGCCGAGACAATTTATGGGCTCAATGCTCAGCTGATTGTGGGCCAGGACTTGACCGTGGCCTACGACAATGAAGCCGCAGGGCCATTTCAGGAAGGGGAAACGGTCACTTTTGGTAGTGGCGGGACAGCGTTAATTTTGGCATTAGATGACCAGGGTACTACAGGCACCCTCTACTGTCAGCGCTTGACCGGGGATGCTCCAAGCGACAACGATGCGATTACCGGGGGCACTAGTGGGGCAACAGCTGATACAAACACTCTGCCAACGACCAGGCTGATCACCAATAACCTAGTCGGGGTATTCACCGGCTCAGACTTCAATCCGGCCAACGTCGGCTTAACTCTGGAGGCCGCAGATGCCGCCGCTGGCGACTTGTTCACTGACTTGTTAGGAGCACAGCAACAGCCCCCTAACAATCAGTCAGGGACGGTCAATACCGCAGTGGGCAATGTCATCACCGCATACCCATATGACGGCACCGCTACTGATGCGGTGGGCGACCCTGAGCCTGATTTTGATTTTTTGATTCTCGATACAGCTCTGACCGGGGCCGCTGAGGTAGCCGTCATTGCAACGGCGACAATCCCGTCTTGGGTGCCTTCGTCGGGGGCGTTTAGGATCACTCTAAATTCTGGTTTGCGACGGTTGGTGCCGTATTCGTCTTACAGTGGCCAGACCTTTTCGATTGCGTCTACCGACTTCAGTAGCGACAATGCCGCAGCTGGAAATGGGGTGATGCCGGTTGGCATTGATAGGGAGGCGACGGCTACATCCGAGTCTTTTACTGGGGTATTTTCAACACCTCAAGAATTTGTGATTAAGGTCACCCGTGGGTCTGACGCAGTTCCCAAGCAGCCCGCCATTACCACTGCTGTTTTTGGGGCGGGGGGATTTAACGTCAACGTTGCACTGCAAGATGACTAGGGGTTTATGGCGATTTCAATTGATTGGCCTACTGGAGTAATCACAGTGCCACGGGCAGATATGGCCTTGGTACAAACAGATCCTTTTGAAATCAGAGATCTGGATTTAGAGGTCTTTCGCAAAGCCCTGCGATCGCTTGAAGATTCAGAAGACGGGCGCGTTTTCCCGATCACTCACTCGTACAGCCCTCAGACTCAATTGGGAGGGACGACATTCGCGGGACAGGTGAATATTCTGTCTGAGTATTACTCAGTGACTTTTGAAGATGGGCAATACGCTGTCAATCTGATTGGGGCAAATAGCAACGTTTCGGATGTTGCCAATCTAAATCAGGTTTCTATCCGCCCCCAGAACTCGGCTGGACTCATTGCAGTAGACGAACTACGCCGAAGCTTAAAAGCGCTCAGCGATACTGTCTACTACGATTCTGTTAATGGTGTCGCTGGCACATTCTCAGGGGTGGGGCTGCCTGACAACCCATCCAATAATTTGCTGGACGTGCTTGCGATTGCAGCACGCGACTCACAGCGCAGGATGCAGATCCGTAGTGCTCTGACTGTTGACGAGGATATGCCAGGGTTTACCGTGATCAGCGATGGGACAGCCCATTACCTAGTCCTGACCGGGACCAATGTGGCCCAAATGGCGGCGCAAGACCTGATCGTGACCGGCGCGCAGTCAGGCTTGACCAGATACTTCAATTGCACGATTGGCCAGCTGACCGGCTTTTATGGCCAGATGCGCAGTTGTGGGTTAGTGCAGTCTCCTGTCGCTCAAGCCTCCCCGACTCTGACACTGCAGCCAGACCAGGACTCACGCTTGATCGACTGTTTTGAAAGTGACCCGACCGGGAGCTGGCCTGTGATCGACATAAGCCAGGGCGCAATCACTAAGCTGACCGTTCAGGGCTATCGGGGCCTACTGGGCTTGCAGGGTCTTGACGCGACGGCAAAACGGGCGGAAATAAACTTGGCGGGCGGGCAGTTGATCCTTGACTCAAGCTGCACTGATGGCGTGGTAGTTCTGTCTGGGTATGGGGGCGAGGTGGCGCTAAATGGTGCTACGACAACCATCGACACCTCGAACTACATATCTCCGGCATCAGGGAGCGGAGCGTTTACCAATGCTGACAGACTGAATCTCGACAATCTCTCGGCAACGTTGGAATCCTCCGGCGTTTTCTCCACCGCTGCCCTAGTGAACTCCCCAGCTGGGGGAGGCGGTTCGGGCGATGCCAATCTCGCCAACCAGCAGGCAATGTTGGAGTTGCTCAGAGCCGACGAAATCAAGCTAGGCGATCGATTCTACAAAACTGTCTCGGGTAGTGGTGCATCGGGCACACCTATCTATGACAAAGACGTAACGGTAAGCAATAACGGCGAGAACGTCACTCTAACAGAAGCGCTGTCTCCTGACGAACAGAAAGGCCGATTACATGCTCTATTTATTATCTAATTTATTATCTAAGGGGAGATCATGCCAAATTTTCAGGTAGGAAGCGACTTCTTTTTCTCGACAGCGGCTAATACCGACGCCGAGCCTGGGGCCAGCGCTGAAACGGTAGCCACTGCTGTCACGACCTTGCAGACACGGCTTGATAGCCCTCTCCCTCTGCCAACGGGCGCTGCCACGCAGTCAACCCTGGCAGCGATTCAGACGGCTCTGGCAACACTCCAGGCCGCTGTAGATTCTTTAGCGACACAGGCTGAAACCCAGCCTGTGTCTATTGCATCTTTGCCATTGCCAACCGGAGGAGCGACTGAGGCCACTCTGGCCGCGATCCAGGCAGCGATAGGTGAGCTAGCCCTGCCAGGAGAAACTCAGGCAATTGCGGGCGTTGTTAGCGTCTCAAACTTTCCAGCCAATCAAGTGGTGACGGTTGACAACCCGATCGCTGGGTTTTTCACCGAAACGACTGGGGGTAGCCTGCTGACAGCCACCCAGGCCCTGACCAAGCCGGGGGATACTCAAGCTATCTCAGCTGCTGCTCTACCTTTGCCCGCTGGGGCTGCCACCGGGGCTAAGCAAGACACCCAGCGCGAGGGGGTGGCTAGGGTTCGCATTTCGGGCACCAGAAACACCGTGGGCGACGGAACCGCTATTATCGCAGCTCCAGCAACAGGGCAGGAAGTGATAATCTCCCATCTGCATATTCAGGCATCCGAGGCACCTGTGGCACTGCAGACAGTCACCCTAAAAGGTGGGGCTGCAGACTCCGATGGCTTCCCGGTGCTGTGCGATTCGATTGGAAACGGCTTTTCTGGCACTCTCCCTCAGGGTTCAGAACTAAGAATGGGCGACGGTAACGAGGTCTTTTTGAACCTCACCGAGGCCACCGGAGTCACCTACTTCTTGCAGTATCGCGTGGGGGCGGTATTGTAATGGGCTTGCTGCGGGGGTCGCTGGGAGCATTATTGCGGCAGGGCTTGGTTGTGCCGCCTGAACTGGCAACTGATGGACTGACTGTTACTGAAAACTGGGTCGCTGGTCAGGATTACACGACGTTAACGAATGCGCTTCGTGCGTCTAGCAAGATTATCGTGGATTTAAGCCCGACTAGCGAAGGAGTTATTCAAGACGTTGGTGGCAATGGTTTTGGGGCGGTTTTAAGTGCCTACCAGGGCACCCTTTATTTTCGTGGTGGCGACGGGACCGGAGATCCTGTTACGGGAGTCGCTCAAACAGGTTACGCTACCTGGCCGATAGTGGGATCGCAGCGGCGTACTATTGAATGGTCGATGGAATCGGATCAAAATAATGAGCCGGGCAAGGTCGCTCTTTATGTCGATGGTGAGCTTATTGAGTATCGAGAATTCACCGCAGCAGCGGGCATTGCTGGAGGAAACAGAAGCGGAATTGGCGTGGTTAGGGGTTCGGCTCCAAACAACCCTGGAAATTGGACTATAGATGGCCAAGGTGTCTACTCTGACAATATTTACAGCTGCGAAATCTTTCTCAACCAGCTCACAACAGATCTCGTTCACTCTTACGTCGTTCCTGGCTGGACGACTATTTGGGAGATCGAACAGGCTCAAGACAACAGCGGCGCAATCGAGATAGTCAACTCAGTCAGCGGTCCAGACATCGCTTCTAAAGTCGGGCAGCCTCCCGATCTGGTCACGCAGTCAAACAAGCCTGCCCTGCGGTTCAACGCAACGAACGGGGCGGCCATGGAAGCTATCGGAGGTTTTTCGGATGATGCGGATATCACCTATCTGATCGCGTATCAAATCTTGGTAAATGATTTTTCCTATATTCTGAGCGGTACAGATGTGTCCGAAATGGGCATGTTTATCCACCAAAGCTTATTTGGCGGTCGTATCGTTTACGACGCTGGGGCTTTGACGCTTGAAATCTTTAAGCACTCAGACGCCGGAATTGTAGCGACCGACCCTACAATAATGGCCATCCACCAGGCACTTGATGGTGGAACCAGCTACTTCTGGGCCAACGGGGGTGCTCCAAAAGCAGCATTAGTACTAAGCGAGGGGGGGAGCAACAATCCAGGCGGAACACTGATCGGAGAGCGGCCATCTGGGGCAGGGACAGACGGCGACTTCGTAATCCTCGGAGCAATCTACATCAACAGTGGCCCCCTGGATCTCGTCGCCATTAACACAGCTGGGGCGGCTCTGGCAGCAGACCTCGGCTCAGCAGGATTTACCTGGACGGAGGCAACACTTTCATGAGTCACGCGATTAATTGGTACTGGCCGCCGAGAGAAGCTGGGGCAAGCCTTTCTGTCGCAGACAGTTTAAGCATCGCAATGGATTCAAGCGCCATCACAGCTGTTTTCAAAGGACCGACGCAAGACGTCCTGGTGAAAACTAAGCGTGACACTGTGATCGCAGTCATCCCCACCGAAAAAGCAGCGACGACGCTGAAAACCACTGAAATCAAATCAAAACAAACCTAGACTGATGGCAACTGAGCTTATCCACAAAGCCGACACAATCACCCCATTGGAAGCCTACAGCGTCAAGATACGCCCCGACGTAGACGGAGCGCTGCCGCCAGACACAGCGGAGATCAAGATTGGCTTTTCCAGTAGCAAAGGCAGCAAAGCTCGGACGCTGGCCATCACTTCTGATGAATCAGACGGGCTTTTTACGGCAAGCTGGAATGCAACCTCCACATTTGAGAATAAAGGCGAAACACTGACCGGAGCATGGGAGGTCACTGTTGCCTCGGACAAAACAGCAGCCTTGCTAACGAACATCGCAGACAAGCGATCGGCGCTACAATTGTCAAGGATCTACATGTACGTATCAGTAGACGGACGCACCGTTAGCAAGCCAGCAGAAATTTTGGTGATTGGGGCGATCTGATGTCTCACCATAAGACGGCTAGTTCTCAAGCATATGTTCTGAATAACGGCATGTGACAGTTGATAAAAATTGCGGACTACTTTCGGACTGATTGGGTGTGTGACAGTTTTCTGAAACGCTGATTTTTTCGATCCAGCCCAAAAGCTGAAAATATTGATTTCTCGAAGAGTAGTTGCTGGCCAAGCAGGCAATCTTGGCCTAATCAATCAAAATCCGTAGTCTCATACATACCCTTCCCGTGAGACAGGAATGCTTAGCGTAGAGTCGCGCTGAGTGTCAAGGGTAAAAATGTTTTTGCTTTTGGGGTTGACAATTACTCACTTCTTAGGTTTTTCTGTTGGCCTTCAAGCTGGCGCTATTTTGGCTTATCTGATTGAGGAGGTGCGCTGGTAAATGGCATCTCCATTCGATCCTTTTGCAAATATTACCGTCTGCTTCGACCTGCCCTCCGGCTCACAGCAACGGGGCGACTCTGGTAACTCTGAGTTGCAGATCGAACAGCTGATCTGTGTGGCCTATGGCTCGACGGCTAGCTTGGGTCAGCGTCAGCGGGCGCAAATGTTGCCCGACGGGGGTGAGTTGTCGCGCATTCCATATCAAGGCTATTGGATTGCGCCATCCAGGTCGCCCCAGGCGCTTGTAGCTGAGCAGTCCGGGCCTGCCTATGTCTGGCGGATCAGTGACGGGTTTGTGCTACCGCCGACCGGCTTTGCTTCGCTGGCTGAGTATGAGGCGTTTGTCAGTGCCAATAGCGATCGCATCACGGCAGAGGGCAAGTTTGTGCTTGCCGCGACGCCGCCAGGCACTTTCGGGGTAGAGGATGTGCTGGGTGATCGCTTTGGTGGGTACCTGCTGACTAAGGTGGCGTGGGTCGATGCGGTATAAGCCCCACGGTCACAAGCGGCTATCTTTCGTGACTCTTATCCCGCAGCTCAGCATGACCTCTATGAGGCGTGGGGCGCTTTCATCCTAATTCAGGAACCCTGAATTAGCGCTACATATATATAGACATGCCGATACTCAATTTACCTAGCATTAAGTTTTTTCGAGGTGCATCCTACGGCCCCGGTCCCACCAAAGTTCCCGCAGAGATGGCAAGGCGGTTGCCCAGGGTAAAACGATTAGCGGTGATTCCCGAAACGCTTGGCACCGAAAATCCAATAGTGATCGAACAGCTGGAAGCATTGGCTCTAATTAACCAGGCAGATGCCATGAGTGAGTTGATCGCCCTGCCCTCGGTTGGTGAGGTGTCAGCGCAAGCCATCTTTGCAACTCGCCCAGAGGGTGGTTACCACGACTACGAGCAATTGAGATCGCTCAATGCCGAGTTATCCCGCGTCGATTGGGACGCTGTGGAGGCTTGGTGATGTATCGGATCTCAATCTCAGGCAATGCCAGCGATGAAATCCGCGCCTTGTTTGCTAAGGTGGCCGACATCGATAAGCCACTCCGCGAAGCCACTGTGTTTATGGAGCGCGAGACTAAGCTGAACTTTGCTCGGGAGTCTGATCCTGACGGTAACCCCTGGTCAGCTCTGAGCCCTAGCACCGTTCGCCAAAAACGCACCCGCGCAATCCTGCGAGAGACCAGCACTCTAGCCAACTCTGTTGCGGCTGAAGTGGGAGGCACTGTGGGGCGGGTACGAGTGAGCACGGCATACGGCCTGTATCACCAGACGGGCACTAGTCGAATGTCGCAGCGCAAAATCATCGGCATCAGCGAGGGTCAGCATGTGCCCAAGATCAAGAAAATCTTTGAGAGTCATTTCGCATGAGCTCTGACACCCCCACACTCAGTCAGATCGCCCAGTCAATAATCGACCGCCTTGCTCCGCTTCAAGATGTGGGGCTTATTGTGCGCAGACAGCCTAATACGCTAAAGGCACAGGGGATCACAGGAGAGAACGGCATCATCACCTTGTCCCTGGAAAGCGTGACCGGTGCAGCCACTGATCGGACGCTGGCGGGAGCCCGTCAAGCTGCGCCGATGGTGTGGCTGTTGTCTATGCGGCTGCGCAATGTGAGGGGCGAGGATGGAATTGAGAATTTATACGACTGGCTCACGGGGCAGCTGTTTGGGTGGACACCGATCGGAGCAGCTGGCCCCATCACCTTGAGTAGCTTTACCCCACAGCCGCCCGTGGAGGATTACTGGCCTGTACAAATGCGGCTGAATATTCCTGGGTTGCTGCTTTCCGAGGATGAAACGATAGGGCCTGATGAAGCGGCAGACGCAGCAGCTGGGGCAACGCTTCTAGAGGCGATCTTTAGCCCTATCGAAATCACCGATCGGTGGGGGGTCAACTCAGGCATTGTCTACGACCCAAGCGACCCAGACGCACCATAAGTAGGAATGCTGAGCATAGCTATTTCTTAGGCTGGCTATGGTCACCAACTTTCAGCACGGCGTCATTACACGCTATAGCGATACCGTCCCCCGCCCAGTCACCGTTGTCCCTTCTGATGTGATCGCCATTGTGGGAACAGCACCTATCTATCGGCTGGACCCTGAGTATCAGGTCATTAATGAGGCGCAGCGCTCCGAGTCAGCAGTAGACGATGCGGCGAAATCGGGGCCTGAGCGCGACGGCTTTACCATCCCCTACGCTCTCGACGCAATCCGGGACAACAACGGAGGAACTGTCGAAATCATTAATGTCTTTGACCCAGCGACCCATAAGACCACCGCTCAGGACATTGACTACACATTCGGGACAGATGACACCATTCAGCTGAAGCGGGTCACGGGTACAGCACCCAGCCAAACGGTTACAGAAATTGACGCGGAAGGCATCACCGGCACATTTACTGTAACTAACGCAGGCGGAAGCACCACCTACACGCTAACCACTGACTATACTTACGATGCTGTCGAGGGCATTCTAACCCGCGTCGATGGTGGCGCAATCACCGCAGGGGCAGACGTAGAGGTCACCTACGACTATGCCGATCCAAGTCAGGTAGTAGCAGCGGACATCATTGGTGGGGTGACCGGCGGCGGCTCCACATTCGCTGGCCTATCGGTGCTTGACACAATCTTTATGCTGCGGGGATACAAACCAAAGCTCATTATTTGCCCTAGCTTCAGCGATGATGACGGCGTAGCCGCTGAGATGGTTAGCAAAGCAGTGAGCCTGGGTGCCTATGCCTTAATCGACGCGCCAATTGGGGCGACTCGAGACGACGCAATCGCAGGCCGTAGCGGTACAGCGCCAGTCACCAACTTCGACACAAGCCAACGCCAAGTGGTGCTGTGCTATCCCCATGTCTATGACTCAGAAAACCGGCTACAGCCATTGAGTCAGTACGCGGCTGGGGTGATTGCCCGCACCGATAAAGAGTTTGGCTATTGGTGGAGCCCATCCAATAAAGAGATCCTGGGGATTATCGGCCTTGAGCTTGACCTGACAGCCGATCCGGTCTCCCCAAGTGGCACCGACGTAAATGCCTTGAACGCTGCGGGCATCGTCACTGTTGCAAAGTGGTTTGGCAGCGGTTACCGACTGTGGGGCAACCGATCCGCGCTCTACCCCAGCGACACTACGCCGCTCAACTTCATCGCAGTGGGCCGCACGTTCGACATTTTTAGCGAGTCACTGGCCCGTGCTGCAGTTCCCTTTGTGGATCGCCCTATCAACAACGCTCTGATCGATGCAGTAGTCGATAGTGGCAACGGGTTCATTCGTGAGCAAGTTGTCCTAGGGGCGCTGCTTGAAGGCTCTCAGGTTTACTACGACAAGGCCAAAAACCCTGCCACGGCCTTGGCTGCGGGCAAAATCGTTTTCAGTGTGGTCATCATGCCGCCTACACCGGCTGAGCTGATTACGTTCGATACGACGCTGGATATCAACCTACTGGGAGAACTCGGAGGCTCTAACTAATGCCGCTGTACAAGTTTGAAAAAGCAGCCGTTTGGCTTGACGGCAACAGCCTGCTAGGGCACGTCGAGGAAATTGAGTTACCCGAACTCAACTGGGAATCAGAGGACCACGAGTCCATTGGTTTTATTGGCACGCTTCAACACCCCACGAAGGTTGAGCCGCTGGAATGCACGATCACCTGGGCCGACTACTCACCTGAATTGGCAGCGGCAGCTGCCAACCCATTTCAAGGGGTAAAGCTTCAGATCCGGGCAGCATACGGCGTTTACCAGGGCGCTAATAAAGTGCGGGACACCTTGGGCCGGATCTTATTGGAAGGTCGGTTTATGAGCAATCAGCTCGGCACCTTTTCCCCTGGTGAATTTGAGCGTGAATCAATGCTCAAGGTTGATTACGTAAAAGAGTCTTTCGATGGGACCGACATGCTTGAGTTTGGCGTCAATCCGCCAATCCTTCGCTATGGCGGGGGGACTAATATCCTTGCTGGAATTCGCGACATTTTAGGAGTTTAGTAGATGCCTGAAAAGCAAGCCCCTGACAACATCCTGACGCTACCCAGCGGCGCAACGGCTGAACGCTTACCCTTGAAGGGACGTGACTATTTTCGCTTCCAGCAGCTGGCAGCTAAGAGCGTCGGCAAAGGCGCGACCGGAGAAGCCTTGAGTGAGGCCAACCAGTGGCTCATGGTGCGGGCTTACAAGCTCAACGGTGAGCCACTGACGGTAGACGCTCTGGATGAGATGGATTTTCAGGACGTGGCCGCCATCAATAACGACATGACCGCCCATTTTTTACAACCGGCCCAGACGCCCAACAGCTGATCGCAAGCAGCAAGATCACCGGCTGGGGGCTATCTGACTGGCTGGATCTGGGCTTTGAAGAACTGTGCTACTGGGTCAAGGAATCGCTGACCTTCCAGACGACCCTCAACAAAGAGCAGGAAAAGCAGCAAAAGGAAGCGGAACGAAAGGCTAAGGCAAAGAAACAATGAGCATTGCAGCCCTTGAGATCCAACTCCGTGCCCTAGATGAAGCGTCTGCCCCCATCCGAAAAGTGGCTGATGAGATCGAGCGGCTTGAGGAGATTGCTGATTCGGCCAGTCGCACCGGAGAAGCAATCAAGGGTATCGGAGAAAACCTGTCCTCTCGGGTAGCAGCACCCATTGTTGGTACCTTGGGGCTTGCGACCAAAAACGCCATTGATTTTGAGTCCGCAATGGCCGACGTAAACAAGGCGTTTGGTGTGGCAGCAGGCTCAAACGGAGCGCTGGGGATGCAGCGGCAGATTTTTGCATTGTCGGCAGAGCTGGGTTCTATCCCTGGAGACGTCGCCGCAATTGCCGCCGAAACTGGAAAGCTAGGCGTTGCAGAACAGCAATTTGGGGACTATGTAAGACTTGTCACAGCTGGGGCCACAGCCTTTGATATGACTGCTGATCAGGCTGGTGCGGCTTTCGCTGACTTGACTAATGTGATGGGCTATTTCAACGCTCAAACTGGGGCTGTTGACATAGCTGGGCTCGAGACCCTAGCTGACACGATCAACTATTTTGCAGACAATGGGGCAACGTCTGAAGCTGCGATCGCAGACGTACTGACCCGTGCAGGGGGAGCAACACGACAATTCGGGCTCATGAATAATGAAGCTACAGCTCTGGCCGCCTCTTTTCTAAACCTTGGGGCAGACAGTAGCACCGTGGGCACGGCCATGGGCGGTATTTTGCCATTATTACAAAACGCGACTCAGGGCACAGCTAAATTTCAGGGGGCATTAGAGCAGATCGGATTGCCTGCTGCTGAGTTCGAGAAAATGATCGCCCAGGATGCAAGTGGGGCAATACTCACATTTTTAGAGGCTGTAAAGCAATCCGGGGACACATCGATCATTACCCGAATGTTCGGGCAGGGTAGCGACGCGGCACTGCTAACCGGCTTGGTGGGCAATCTAGATGCCGTTAAATCGACATTCGAGGCAATCGAAGAAATCGAGGCGGGGTCAATGATGGCGACTTTTGCGGAGCGCTCTAAGACCACAGAGTCAGCCCTTAACTCATTCAGGGCCAACATGGAGATTTTGAGCATCACGATAGGATCTGTCTTGCTACCCACCGTGAATAACCTAATAAACGCCATTATCCCTATGGTGCAAGGGTTTGCTGAGTTTGCTAGGACTAATCCAGAACTAGCGCAAATAGGCGTCACTATCGCCCTGATTGCTGCTGCTGTTGGGCCAGTCCTGATCGCCATCGGCTCTATGGTTTCCGGCTTTTCTGCCTTAGCTGGGGCGGCTGCGTTTGTCAAGACAGCTTTGATCGCTATAGGTGCAGCGGTCGGGGCAGGTCTTGCCCCTATCCTGATAATTGTTGGGGCGATCGCAGCAGCAGCGGCTTTACTCATCGCTAACTGGGGGACAGCGCGCGATTACTTTGTTGGTGCGGGACAGGCGATTGCTGCCGCATTTGCTCCTATCATGCCGACTCTGCAAGAAATGGTAGAGGCAATTGGTCAGGCGTACCAAGCATTATTTCAAGCCGGGGCGGCTGTTGTTCGATTTATCGGTAGCTTATTTGGGTTCCAGGCTAGCATAAGCAGTGCAGGTAGCTCGCTCGTGACCCTGGTTGGATTTATCGCTCAGGTGGTCGCTGCATTGGTGCGACTTATTGCAATGGGCGCAACTACTGCAGCTCGGATTGTTGCTGCATTCATGCGCATGGTTCAGGGTGCTGCAAATGGTGCGACTCAAGTTGTTTCAGCCATCACCCGAATGGGGAGCCAAGTGATCGCCACGATTCAAGGGCTAGCAGGGCAAATGTTCAGTGCTGGGGCTAACATCGTCAGACAGCTGGCATCAGGCATCCTGTCCCAGATTGGTTCTGTAGTTAATGCTGCCAAATCTGTAGCTCAGGCAGTGATGTCCGTTTTACCTAATTCGCCCGTTCCCAGTGGTCCATTGACTGTGCTTAACAACCCATCAACAGGGCCAGGCGGGAAAATCGTCGATATGCTAGCCGCTGGCATCGCCTCACAAGCTGGACAAATCGGCAATGCATTAGGTGGTGCGGTGTCGCCTGCTGCATCGCCCGGATCGCTTTTCCCGTCTACTTCTGGGGGTGGTGCGGTGAGCAATAGCAACACGTTCCAGATCACCATCAACGTGGGCGATGGTACCCCCGAAGGTACCGTGGATGTACTTAGAGATCGCCTAGATGAACTAATGGATCGCTACAACGCCCAACAGGCAAGGCTTAGCTATGGATAGATTGCAGTCATTTCTTGCTGATTTGAAAGGAGCAATCCAGTACATCGTTAAAGGTGTAACAGGAAATAGATCATGAAAAACTTTTTAGTTGGATGCGGATTGTTGACGATTTTGAGTTTTGGGGGATGCGTTGGATTGGCATTGCTCGGAACAAGTATAGATAGTGACCCTGTTAGCGAACAGCAGGGGGCATCCGTTAATGCACTTGAGGGAGGGTCAAAGAATCAAGGCACAGGTGTAGACAAAGACAGCTACGCTGAAGATCAGGGCAGGGCGGTGATGATAACCGGAGTTCAAAGTCTTGATCAGATCGATGTTGGCAACCAATTCATTGACCCTGTACCAGGCCCTATCGTCTGGGTTGACGCCAAATTCAAGAACACCAGCAATGAAAGCGGCAATTTCGTATATTCAGTATTCAAGCTAGTAGACACGCAGGGGCGAGAGTACGACGAAATTACCGATCTTGCCTACACAACACATCGAGACAACATAGGATTGCCCAGTCGGGGCGACGATTATTACCCAGGAGAAGAAAAGCCTGAGGCTATTGCTTTTAGGGTAGCCCCTGACGCTGAGGTCACTCACATCGAGTGGAAGGGCCTGCGTTTTAATCTAAATTGAACCACCTATGACCACATCCGCCGCCACGCCCTGGGCGCTGCTCGGGAATATCGAATTTCAGCTTAGCGAAGCTCCCCGCGCATTCAGTTCCACGAAGAGGGTACGTTTTGTCGAGATACCGCGCATTGAGCAGAAACCTGCTACTCAGTGGACAGGTGATGAGCTGCGCGACCTACGGCTATCGTTCCGGTTTGGGGCGGCGTGGTGCGACCCTGACCAACAACTGAGGCGGCTACAGCAGGCGCAGTCCGATCATACGCCAATGGGACTCACGCTGGGCGGGGGTACCCTGCGCGGGTACTACCTGATCGAGCAGGTAGGCGTAAAGCTCATTCAGTCCGACGCGGAGGGCAACGCTTTGGTGATTGAGGTAGATGTGGCTTTGAACGAGACCACAGACAAACCAGCGCCTGCAACACCCCGTAAATCTCCGTTTGCTAAGAGGGCCGCTTGATGACCACCGAATTCACCGAATTCATCACCACCCCAGGCCAGCGTTGGGACTCCGTGGCCTATGCAACGCTTGATGATCCGTTTGGCTACCAGGTGCTGATCGAGGCAAACCCAGCCTATCGAGATGTACTGGAATTCTCTCAGGCGGTGACACTGCGAGTGCCCGTGGTCGCTGGCACGGTTTCGGTCAACCCTGAACTGTTGCCACCGTGGAGGCGTTGAGATGCCGACCCGTGAGCCTACGCTACGACTGGTTTATCTAGGGGTGGACATCACCTCAGATGTCCGGCCTTTCGTGCTGAATGCCAGCCTCACCGACAACCTTGAAGGTAAAGCCGATGACCTGGCAATCACCCTCGAAAATCGCGACCTTCGCTGGCTGTCCCAATGGATACCTGGAGAGGGCGACCGGGTTGAATTTCGCATGGGCTACAACGACATAGTGCCAGACCTCACCCCAGCTATGCAGTTCGAGGTAGACGAGCCCGAATGGAGCGGCACCCCCGATTTACTGAAGCTGAGCGGCGTTGCGGTACCCGTGACCGCATCCCTGCGCGAGATTCGCAGCGTGGCCTATGAGGGCGTCACCCTAGCCGACATCGCTCAGCAGATAGCCGACCGGCATGGGCTTGAACTGGTGGGCGATGTGCCCGCTATATCCTTCAAGCGAATTAGCCAGAAGGAGCAGACCGATCTTGAATTCCTTCGCAAGCTAGCCGCTGACTATGGCGTAGTGTTCAAGGTCGAATCAGCATCACGGCTGGTGTTCTTCCGGCTTGAGTCACTGGAGCAAGATGAGCCCATTCTTGCGATCGCACGCAGCCCCAGTACCCAAGCCAACATCGCCGCGCAGAATACTGAGTCGGGCGACCTGTATTACGCCAGCACCTACCGTATAAGGCGTAAAGCGGCTGGCACCTACAAAGCCGCCAGTATCCGTTACCAGGACGCTGAGACGGGCGATTTCATCGAATACGTCGTTGATGTAGACGGCGGGGAAGTCCCCCAACCTGAAGACGGTGAGGAAGGGGCGATCTCGTCCGAGTCAATCTTGCGAATCCGTGAGCGCGTGGAGAACGTAGAGCAAGCCAGAGTCAGGGCTATCGAAGCGCTGAAGCGGGCCAACCGTGCGCGGGTGCAGGCATCGATAACCCTGGAAGGGGAAACGCTGCTATCTGCGGGCATCACGATCACGCTGACCGGATGGCGGCGGTTAGACGGCAAGTATCTGATTGAGAAAGTGGTGCATCGGCTGACCCGAACGCAGGGCTATCGGTGCAGCGTCGAAGCATACAAAGTTGAGGGTACGGAATGACCACAGCAAATCGGGTTTCACTCCACTTCGCCCGGGTCAGTCAGATCGACCTTGAGCAGTGCCGCGCACGGGTGGAGCTCCAAGAGCTGGGCATGGAGAGCTACTGGCTACCCGTGGGCCAGTATCGCACCGGCAACAATACCGCTTACTGGATGCCCTCAGTCGGTGAAATGATCGCGGCGTTGCTGGATGAGCAGGGCGAGAGCGGTGTGATTTTCTGCGGCATCTATACAGCCGCCAATGGTCCACCAGCAAGCGATGGGGATTTGTTAGCCATCGGCACTGGCAAGGTGACGATTGATGCCGACGTGGAGATCACGGGTGATATCACGATTAACGGGGTGACTACTATGAACAGCACCGGCAACAACATCAATGGCTCTGATATCTGCGTCATCGGCGGCACAGACAGTGCAGGGCACCTCAACCAGGTCAGCGGGCAGTAGAGGAACTCTTAAGCCATGACGATTGCTGAAGACACCGCCGCTGTAGAGTCTTGGTGGACAGAGCGCACCGCCGAAACTGAGCCCATGCTGTTAGCCGCTGGGGTCGATGCGCTGTGGTGGTCCTATGCTTTTGGGACCGATGGTGCGGTGCAGGATGGTGATGAACTGGCCCAAACGATCGCAATCATCCTTCGCACTGCCCAGGGCACCGACCCGCACCGGCCCACTTTTGCCAGCGTCCTACTCGACTACATTGACCAACCCATACCTAGGGCTAAGCCTTATCTGGTGCGCGAAACGCTTGAAGCACTGGAGAGTTGGGAGCCACGAATCGCAGTGGAAGGGGTGGAGGTGACACCCTACAACCAGGGCAATGCAAGCCTACTGTTGCGGGTGCAGTGGTCGATCCCTGATTCAGTCGTCGAACAACAAGAGACGGAGGTGACGCTGTGACCCTGGCTAGACCTGACTTTATCGAGCGTGACCCTACCGTAATTGAGCCCGAGGTAACCGCAGCGTTTGAGGCGGCGCTGGGCAAACAGCTATTCCCTGGCCAGCTTGAGCGATTGCTACTCAACGTGGCAACCTACCGTGAATTATTGGTGCGCATCGGCATCCAATATGCAGCCGAGCAAAATCTGGTCAACTATGCCGCAGGGCTAAACCTTGACCAACTGGGGGCACTGCTGACCGTGACCCGGCTGGCCGCATCAGCTGCGACCGTGACCATGCAATTTAGCAGGGGCGGCACTACCGGGGCGCTACTCATCCCCGTAGGCTCAACGGTGAGGCAGCCTGGCTCTCCCATCATCTTTGCAACCGACGAAAATGCCACGATCTCAAGCGGGCAGACCAGCGTAACCGTGCAGGCCACGGCCACAACGACGGGCGCAAACACCAGCGGGTTTGTCGTTGGTACCATCACCCAGGGCATCAACGTCCCTACTGGCCTGAGCGCCATCTCGAACACCACTATCAGCGGTGGCGGTGCGGACATAGAAGCCGATGAGCCGTTTCGCACCCGAATCAAGCTGGCCCCGAACCAGTTCAGCGTGGCAGGCAGCAAAGGGGCATACAAGTTTCATGCCCTCAGCGTGGACCCCTCAATCATTGACGTGGCCGTACTGGGGCCGGAAGACCGCAACGGGGCCGATCCGGTGACAGTGGACGTGTACCCGCTCCTGAGCACGGGCTTGCCTTCTCAGGCAATTTTGGATGCAGTGGATGCCGCCCTTAATCTCGATACCATTCGCCCACTGACCGACATAGTAAACGTACAGGCCCCGGCAGAGGCGGGCTACAGCATCGCCGCTGACGTAACCCTTTACACGACAGCGGATCAACCTACCGTTGAGACTGCTCTCAATGCCGCAGCGCAAGCCTACGCCGATAACCTTGCCGCTGGCTTGGGTCGCGATATTGTGAGATCGCAGGTCATCGAAGCATTGCAGAGTGTCGAGGGCGTCTACAGTGTCTCTCTCTCCACTCCAGCAGCTGACATTGCCGTAGAGCCCAGCGAGTGGGCCAACGCCAGCGCAATTACTATCACCATTGTGGGGACCAATGCTGGATAAGATTCTACAGCCCAGCATCAGAGATGAGCGAAACGAAGCCTACGAGGCTGTCTTGCAGCGACTGCAAGCGTTAAACCTGGCTGTACTGGACATCTACGACATTGACAACGTAGATAGCTCGGCCTTATTCGACCTAGCCGATCAGTTCAACGTATTGGGGCTGCGAGGCTGGAATCTGGCTGAGACTGAGGCGCAGCGCCGTGATCTTATCAAAGAAGCGATTCAGCTGCACCAAACCGCAGGCACCCCTTACGCCATCAAGCGAGCCATGACGCTGGTGGGCTACCCAAATGCGACGATCCGCGAGAACCCTGGGACTTTCTACGATGGCGAGTGGGTCTATGACGGCACTCGCACCTACAACGGGGCACAGCTTGGCGAGTTTGAGGTGACCCTTGACCCTATTGAAAGCAGGGTTTCTGGCCCGCTAATCACCCTAATTGTGGCACTCATAAATGAGTGGAAAAATGCCAGATCAAAACTGTTTGACCTCAGGATTGGCAACATCAGCTTATTTAGCAACCTACTCCAATATGACAACCTCTGGTTTTATAACGGGCTCCAAGAGTACGACGGGGAGCGAAATTTGTAGGAATTCTGACCACGACATGCACCGGATGACCCATGGTTGCGATTAGCGAACAGACAGCCACTTTCCCACTCGAAATCACCCGCGTTGAGACAACCGACGTGGCTCTGGGGGGCAATGAAGTCAACGTCCCTAACAAACAATTCAAGCAGATTGCCGATCGCACCGCCTTCTTGAAGGCCAAGGTTGACAACCTAACCGATGCAAGTGCTCAGGCAGTAGACACCATAAGCGTTGCCTCGATAGCGCAAGGAAGGCTGGGGGTGGTCTCAGGCGACGCCATCGGCTTGGGGACAAGCTCAAGCTTTTATTACACTCCTTACAAAGGCGACTACATCGGGATTTATGACAATACTGCCGGTAAATGGGTTGCTCGGCAGTTTTCAGAAATAAGTCAAGACATCAGCGGCCTTGGAGCCCCTGCCGTTTTTGACGTGTTCGCCCGCTGGAATGGGGCGGCAGTTGTCATGGACCGCGACCCCTGGGCAAGCAGCGGCGCTGGGTCAAGCTCTAGGGGCTATTCAATGACTCAGCGAAATGGGGTCTGGGTTCGCTCAAGCGATAACGCCAGATACCTGGGCTCCTTCTGTACGTTCACCGCAGGCCAGGTTGAAATATCAGACACCTCAGTTGGCGTCTGGAACGTAGATAATCAAGTCCTTCGCAACTGCTTTTCAATTGACGAAAGCACATATTCTTATAACAATGCAGCGTTCCGATTCTCAAACAACAATGCTGGCTCTCGAGTCAACGTAGTGAATGGATTGCCAGGCCAGATCATCACTGTAAGTGCCCGAGTGATTGTAGAGGTGAACCCAGGATCGACATACATCGCCATAGCCGAAAACAATAATTTCAACACCAATAGCCAAGGGCAGCTTCGGGGCGGTGGTATTGGCACTGTAATCAGCCAGAGGGGGTTTGATGTGCCGATTGGGCGAAATTTCTATCAGCTAATTGAATCAGCTGTGTCCGGCTCATCCACCTTCACAAACCCAATCACCGACGTTTTGTACCCAAGCTAATGTTAGACATCGCTGCAGCGCTCACTGAAATCAGCTCACAGCATACTGAATGCATTGGCCTTGCTCTGGCCACCGCAGAGCAAGGCGCTGACGGATTCCTTGGTCCTTGCATCTTTTTTGAATGGGAAGGAGATCGCTACCGAATTGATCTTCAATCAGCAGACGGCTTGAGCAACGAAGCGGCCATTGTTGCCACTGCTGGGGCGCTTGCCCCAGCTACCTACACCACCCCATAACACCCCCTCCAGCCCCGACGCTACGGGCGCTAAGAGAAAAGGGGAGCTACCGGAACTGTTTGGGGGGTGATCTTGGTGTAGCCGCCATCTTTCAAAAGCTTTTCTTCAGCTGCAACACCGAGCCAATGCCAGAACTGATCAGAAGTCATGTCTTTAGGCAGCTTGTCTGCAACAGTTAGCCAAGAAAATAGCAGATGCTTAGCCAAAGCCTCGGAAACATCATCAGAAACAGTGAGGCTAAGATCTCCAATCGTCCAGACTTCATCAGCATTAAAATCTCGGCTGAAATCAACTTCAGACTCTTCGGTCAGATCAATTTGAGCAATCACTTGACACCCCCAAATTCTGGGAACTGCCGCACCCGCAAGTTTTCAGGCCACTTCGCAGGGTCACCGCCTTTGCCTGTGGCGGAATAGGGTTCATCCAACACAACTGGCTTGCTGCCAAGCTGCTTCACAAACACTGGCACCCTAGCCCGCTGACACTGACTAACGATCCAGTAAAGCCAAGTTAGGTCGCACTCCCGAGCTTTGCCGCCTGACTCACCGCCACAGATCACCCAGTCTACCCCACCATCACAAGTGGAGATTCGGCCACCAGCAACTGCACCGCCAGCGCCACGACCACAGGGAAACCATTGGTTGATGAGATAATCATAGAATCGGCCATTGGCGCTGCGCTGAAATTCGACCTTTTCAAGCAACGGCTCACAGCTCAGAAACACACCAGCGACATATCGCCTTAGATCAAGCAGCTGAGGAATGATGCGATCAGCCTCTTCCTGATTGCAAACTGAAGCTCCCAGCCAAACATTGGAAGGCCTGCGGCTGCGGTAAGGTAGGAATTTTGCGGCGATATCAACCCGTTTGGTCAGTAGCAGCCAATCCAAGTTAGGAGTCTGTTGGATAAGCGTTTCCCACAAATCAAGTCGCCAGTTGTAAACCTGCTCGTTATCCTCAAACACATCGGCCAACGAGGCACAGAAAACCCGATGCCGACGCCCCTCTTTCTCAGCCCGGCGATTCCACTGCAACGGCTTCTTCCAATTCTCGGGGCTTGTGCGTGAACGTGTACCATTGTCGCCCCACTGCACCCGATGATATCGCTTATCCATCATCTCTTCTGCATAGCAATGCAGACAGCCAAGCGAGACTTTTGTGCAGCCTATCCATGGATTGAAAGTATGATCAGTCCACTGAATTTTGCTATTCTCTGCCATCTCTCCACCTCAACTAACGACACAATCACGCCCTGCACCCTTTGCCGCATAGAGCCGCCCATCGGCTAAGCCTATCAGCTTTGCTGTGGTGCCCACCTCGCAGCTCATCGCCACACCCACAGAGCAAGTGATGGGCCGCTCTACTCCCTCGATACGAATCTCTGAGCAATGCAGTCGCACCAGGTGAGCCACTGCGATCGCGCCGCGTTGATGGGTGTCGGGCAGCACTATGGCAAACTCTTCGCCGCCGTACCGGGCTATCACATCGGTTGCTCGATGGCAGCATTGGCGCAGGGCAGCGGCCACGGCCTTAAGCACTGCATCGCCCGTTGGGTGGCCATAGGTATCGTTGATCTGCTTGAAGTGGTCAATATCGACCAGCAGCAACGCCAGCGGACCTGCGCCCCGTGCAATGCGCCCCCACTCTCGGACCAGAGCGCTGTCAAACTCACGACGGTTAGTCAGACCGGTAAGCGGGTCGAGGCATACTAAGCGCTCAAGCTCGGCAATGCGGTCTTTGAGCTGCTGATTTTCCCGCAGCAATTGCTGACGCGGGGTAAGTGTTGTGCTATTCATTGGTGTGTCTACTGTTTGGTGGACAACCCCAGGCGGTTGATTGGAGTCGCGGCCTGGGGTTTAGTTTTGGCTTAATTGATTTTGAATCGCTGCGATCTCTCTTTGGGCAAGCTCGGCATCTACTACACCGGCCTCAACCATGTCTAAAAGTCGCCGCAATTCTTTCTCTAGTTCTTCCTACCTCCTAGTGACGATTTGCGAGGCAGATGCACCTGTGTTCTATAGCTGAAACTTTTTGGCAGCCTGGATAAAAAGCGTCGTCGCCACGCTGCGCCGATCCTCCACTGTGGCCTGCTGGGGAAGGATCTTTTCTGCCTCTATCAGGCAGTACTTCATCATGCGAGCACAGCCAGAGATATAAGCCTCGATTCCCTCTCTCGAGTGAGCTGTCTTTTCTGGATTTACTGCCGCTGGAACGGAGGCCGATGGGGGGTGATGCCCATTGCGTTGGGCCAGCGTGGTCAATAAGTCGGTGGGCTGGGCCTTAGCCATCCGCCAACGTCCTTTGCGCCACTCCAGCGCCACTCGGTCACCTTTGCGCAGGGCCGACAACTCACCCTCTGCAAAGTAGATGCGATGCTCTTCTGGCTGTCCACTGGCACCCAGCACAATCACTTTGACGCTATGCTGTGCCGCCCAGTCGGGATGAGTTTCTGACTTGCGGGGCTCGGTGGGGTCGAACTTGAGGGTTGCAAAATTTAAGCTGTTTGTCATCTTGTTACTCCTGATGTCAAATACGATTCCCAGAGAGACCAAATCGAATCATCGTCAATCAACCAGTTAGCTTCGGAATTGGCAATCACAAGCCATAGCTCATCCCTCAAGCTGTTCGTATTTCCAAGCCCTAAAGATGCGGCCCAATCTGCGTAAAGCAAATCCCTAAAAGAGGCGCAGTGCATCGCAGTGAAAGCCCTGGATGATGGTGGCAATTTCAGCTCATCTCTTAACTCACGAGCTTCAGCCCAGCTGTGGCCGGTTTGATTGAGCACAGCCCGCACGCGCTTATAGTTCTGTTTCATAACTGAAAACTCCGCTGTAACCGACAGAGGGCGCAATCTCTCACGCCCTCAGGCTGCGCCTAGAACGGTGCAGCGTAGGCGTCGGACATCGGGTCATCAACATAGCGCTGCCAGGCAGAAGCCCCACGGCGATCGCCCAGGTCGGGCACCCGGAACAGCTCGGCTTCAAGCCCTGCCTTGCACTCGTTCAGCTCATGCTGCAAGCGCTCGGCTCTGAGCTTGTACTGCTCCATCGTCATCAGGATTGACTTGGCCCACTGCTCGGCATATGGCCCCACCTGCCCCCAGTCGGGGGGCAGGCCCTGCCGCCCTCGGGTCTGGGCATCGAACAGGGGCTCAGTCTTGACTACGGACTCTGTAATTGGCGCAGGTTGCGCGATTGGTGTGTCTATGGCTAACATGTGCGTTGAATATCTAAAAAGCATCTTTGAGCAAAGAGATGCACCCTATAGGTCAGCGTTTGGTAGACGCGGATCGCCCTGTGGTTGCAGCCACGGGGTTCTTTTTTGGGCAGAGTACAAGGCCCCCTGCCAGGGCGCGGAGGACTACGAAATGTCGCCGGTGGAAATCACGTATCGGGCGATAGTGCCGCTTTCATCGTCGCTGACTCAGTAACCTCTTGACTTGCTGGTAGATGTTGTACGGAAGTAATCCGTTAACCGCTTCATAGCGCTCCATGATTTGCTTTGGCGTTCCCTGTTCTCTTTTAAGCAGTGCAAAAATTTTCTGTGCGTCAGAATGCATAATGACTCCTTCTGATTGTTTGTGTTGGGCTGTTGACGCTAGCCCAAGCGAGTCGGCGGAATCACTTGCCGCTCTCACTTCCAGCAGCGATCGCAACAGCGCGAGACTCGCGGTAGAAGTGCAGGGCGGGGCGATAGGCCACAGCTGCCACATCCTCGACGCGGGCCCGGTAGCAGGCGGCGCGACCCAGCAGAGTCTCGCGGCGGTGCTTGACCTGGGCGATCACCTCCTGTGCCTGTTCGGTGGCTAAGCCTGCGCGAACCTGCGCCTGAACTTGGCGGGAGATGATGCCCGCAACCACACCGCACCAATGGGCGATAACCGCGAGAGTCTGCCGGATGATGGGGCGCATCCAAGCCAGCCACTTATCCGAGAAGCACTGCACTGCATCAGCTAGCTCGGCGACATCGGCACGGAATTCCTGAGCCTTGGCGAGGGCCAAGCTGTAATCGATTGTGAGTTGGCCGTCAACGTTGGTGACGCCGATGAGTTTGAGGTCTGTCATCTGTGAATCTCCTTTGTGAATAACGGTGAATTGAGTGGGAAAAGGGCGCACAACAACTATGAGGAATAAAAAAGCGCCCAATGCGATCGCGGGGCTCCGACTCCCCTACGCCTCCGACAGGCGCGATCACTGCTTTGTTTAGGTCGGGTTTGGGGCGACTGCCTTGACCTTTGGTCTTCTTCTTTCGCGGGCTCCACGTGGGTGAACCGCCGTCAGGGTTTTTCACCCCCGCCTCGGTGGTTTTCTCCCCACCGGGCCATGAATCTAATATAACCACTAGTTTGCGGATTGTCAACTACTAGATTGTGGTTTGCGTTTTTGAGGTAAAACATTTACTATTGGTTTGTAGTTAGCGACCATTGAGGAGGTGTTAATGGTTTTGCTTGATATGAAAGTGCGTCGCGTACAGGAATGGGATGTGCCTGATTTGCCTGAAAAATTAAAAGCAGCGGCGCAGAAAGGATCTAAGTCTGTGGCTCAAATATGTAGAGAGGCTGAAATATCTACTGCGTTTTGGTACGAAATGGTGAAGGGCAATAAAGCATCTATTAGCCACGAGACACTTTTGGCAGTATGCAAAGCTTTGGGAATTGAGGTTGGGGAGGTTGGAGTTAATGACTGATTCAACCAAAGCCACCCGTGCCACGGTGCAGATCGGGGCGGGTGAAGTTGACGGGTTTCGCTTGTCTGACGGTACTTATCGGATAAACCTGTCCCAGACAGGTGAAATGGTTGGCAAAACCGCCCAGGGCGTTTCAAACTTTTTGAAATCAAAGACGCTCAAGCGCTTGCTGGGTGAGGACGGAGGCATTTCAAACTTTTTGGATGATCAGGCGGTCAATGCCTTAGCCAGTGAGGGTTATACGCCCGACATTTTTACAGTGGATATTGGGCCGGGTGGCACCCAAGGTCAGACCCGTATCCGAGGGTTGCCTCTGGAGATGGTTTCCCTGTACTGGATTTGGGAAGCCTACCGGGGCAATAAACAGGCCGTGATATTAGTGATGTCGCTGGCGATCGAGTCCCTAGAACGTCGCTTTGACTCTGCTTTTGGTGTCCAGCGCACCGAGGATGAGTACAACCAAGTTCTGGTTAATCGCGTTCGGGAGCTGGAAACCAGCATGACCCGACTTGGTGAGGCCATGGCTGAGCCTGACATCCGAAGCGAAGAAATCGAACGACTCAGGCAGCAAATTCGGGATATGGGAGGGGAGCCGTTTGAGGAAGTAGAGAGTAGGGAGGATTTAATTTAATGGTCGCGTACAATTTCAAAAAACAATTCGTCCCCTTCATCCGCAGCGGGGCCAAAAAGCACACCATCCGAGCCATCGGCAAGCGTCGCCATGCACGTCCTGGGGAGGCATTGCAGCTCTACTGCGGGCAGCGGACAGCGCAGTGCTTCAAGATTTTGAATGGTGATCCAGAGTGCATCAGGACTGCTCAGTTTGTGCTCTACTCCGCGCCAGAGGGGATTGTGTGGCAGCTCGACGGGGTGACACTCGACGAAGCTCAGCGGACGGAGCTGGCTCGTAACGACGGATTCCAGAATGCTGAACAGATGTTTGAGTTCTTTAGGAACAGACTGCCCTTTGAGGGGATGCTGATTGAGTGGGGGACGCCGGGATGGTAGGAACTCTGGCACCGTAATCGATTACGACACCACCCTATGGACTTCCTCAACCAACACAGCGAAACCGCCATTGGCATGGGCTTTGCCGTCCTACCCTTCCTGCTTCCCGCCGTGAACAAAGCCCTCGCCCGAATCACCGGCAACCGCGCCGTAAAGACTGGGCTCAAAGTGGCCGATGCTATCAAAGACGGCAAGCTGAGCATTGACGACGTGCAGGGCTTGCTAGCCGAGTAAACAGCTTTCAGAGTGCATGTTTCCTAAATACACCAAATCAACCCCAGCCTCACCCGCTGGGGTTTTCTTTTATCAAAATCAAAATCGCCGCTTCCATCCATAGGCCCAATCACCGATCTTCTGGCCCAATATTCACGGGCTCAGCAGCACAAAAAGCAGCCATCGTACCCAGCGGCGGCGCTTGGTTTTCAGCTTGGGTTTTGGTCGATTGCTCATGGGCTTAAGATGCCCATCTTGCGATTTAATACACCTGCCTCTGAAGCACTGGGGGTAGCCGTGGTGCATCGCCTGCCTGAGGCTTTCCCACCTGCTGAGCGCGTTTCGCATCCAGCACACCCTGAAGGTGATCGGCTGTCTGCGCGGCGTGGGTCTCTAGCCGCTCCAGGCGCTGTAGGTACGCGGGTAGGCTCTGCTGTAGGTGTTGGCGGATCGTGGCGGCTTCAGCGGCAATCAGGCGCTGACTGCGGATGTGTTGCTCAAGCGTGGATTGGCTCAGGCTGAGGGTGACGGGGGTGGGGTCCATGGTGGTAGGTAGTAGGTACAGGGTTAGGATTCCTGCTCAAGGGGCACGCTAAGACCGCATAATGCTGTGCCCCGTCAACTTGCCAGGCGGGGTTTTTCATATGGATGACTTCTACGAAACCGAAGAGTATCAAGAAATTGTGAGCGATGCCCAGGCTGATTATCTGCTCGACTACGGTCGCCCTGGTGGTGAAATGTTGGGGGCTGTCATATTTGTCGGTTTGTTTCTGGCAACGGTGGCTGTGGTGTGGGCAAAAGAGAACCCCCAGCGGTGAGGCTGAGGATGGGCATGGAATCAGTGGGTTTTGATGGGGTCAGTGTATTAGGCTGATTCACAATGGAATATCGTCGTATTCGTCAAGCGGTCGCCCTTCTGACACCCCCTGAGAATCGCCCTTGTTGCCCAGCAGCTCAACCCTGGCAGCCAAAATCTTGAACGCCCGACGCTTAGCCCGAGTGGTTTTGTCTTCCCATTCATCCACTCGGATCGACCCGTTCACACCCACCTGCTTACCCTTCCGGCAATACTGGCCGATCACATCGGCGGTCTTATCCCACGCCTCAATGTTGAGCCAGGTAGTTCGATCCTTGCCTTCGCTGATCGCCAGCGAGAACTTGGCGACACGCTTGCCATCATCAAAATAACGAATGTCGGGGTCTTGCCCCAGACGGCCAATCAGAGCAACTACGTTCATGAACCTTCCTCTAAGCAACATCTTTCAAAAACTTCCGTGCCCACCGCACCGCCTTCTTCTCCCTTCGATTTGGCCCGATACCCTGGTGCTGCTGCCGTGCGATCGCAGTAGCGGCAATGCTGGCAACCTTCGCGGGGATGCGGCGGCGCAGCTGTCGGTAAAGGGCGAGACGAGTCTGGGCCTGGGGGCTGCGCGACTGGCGAAGGGGTGGGGCAGTGATGAGTTGGATGGTCATGAACGCTAATCTCTCTCATCAAAAGCAGCAACACCTGACTCCATCCGCCAAAGGCGATTACAGACACTGGTCAGCGAGGCATCAGTGAGCACTACATTTTCACCAACTGTTTTATACGTCGCCCTGAAAGCAACCGTCTTTCCTTTGTCGTCTTCGATTCGTTCAAAGTCTACGCCTTCAAAGATCGCCTTAGCAGCCTCAAGTTTTATCGTTCCAGTTTGCCAAACCATTTTTAATCCTCGTAGTGTTGTGGTGAATAGGGGGCAACTTCTAGATAGTCGTTATACGGGTTGTTGCCATTGATGATATGGAGCTGCCTCTCTCCTTCTAGCTGGGCGACTTGCGAGAATGCCTGGCTTATTGTTGATCCGTGCATATCCCAGCGGGTGGTTTGAGACTGAGTCCCTTTGCGCTGTTGCCAAACGACTTTGTATTTTGAAGGCATAATCTTCTCCTAAAAACTTCTGTTCAAATTGGACACCCATCGGCTACCCAGTGCCCCACATCCGCCACAGCTAACCCCACAGCAGCTGCAGCAAACCACGGCCACCAGATGAGCCACACCGGATCGCCCCACCCCAGCAGGGGCCAGCCGAGATAGAGCAACCTCCCCGCAGTACCCACGATGGGCCAGTGAGACCAAGGTGACCGATGGGGGAGTAGCTTGTCATAAGGCCACCACAGCCAGCCCAAGCCGATATTGCGCCAGCGACGGCGGGCACGGCATTTTGGAAGGTCGAGATCGGGAGAGAGCCATAGACCTGCCAGGGCACCCCCAGCGGCGGCAAGGGCGTAGGGGCCGACAGCAAGGGCGCTGCCGGTCAGGCCAGCGGATAGGGCGATGGTGATGCGGTCGTGGTTGAGGCCGGTGGTCATTAATAGATTCCTAAAAACTGTTGTGCGTTGCGGTGATGAGCCCCACCAGGCTTAAATTCTTTTATGGCGCTGCTTACGCTCGTACCATTGGAATCTTGGGAACTGCGGCTACCATCGGCCCGACCGGTCAGAACTGCCGCATAAGCCGCGCCGATATCATCGCCAGGACGAAAACCGCGATCAAGCAAATAACGCTCAACCGCTGGCAGTTGCTCAACAAAGCTCTGATACCCCCCAGTGTCATAGTGCTCTTGATTCTCTGGGCTGAACTGGATCAAGCCCTTGTACAGTCCCCCGTCACCGCCCATCTGGTTTGGGTCAAAAGTACCAGCGCTTTCAAAGCTGATCAGTGCTCCCAGCTCTACCGGATCTAATCCCAACCGTGCGGCGGTAGCCCTTAGTGCCTGGGCATCAGTTCCACCCAGGGCAATTTCTAGCCACTCCCGAGCGGGGCGGACATATTCACCTTTCTCAAGCTGCCGCCAGTCAAGGTGTGGACCAGTGCCCTTTCCGGTGTCTCCAGTCTCCGCCACCAACTCACCAGCAGCTTTCTGCCCCGGCTTGCATTCTGAGAGATGCAGCAGTAAAAACTCAGGTGCTTCAACACCCTTGGGTTTGATGTGGGCCATATTGCCGCTGGCTGCATTGGCGCGACACTCAACCGTGGCGGCATAGGGGGCATAAACCTGAGTCCCGATCGGTGTGGCCAGGTCAACGGCGGGATGGTACTCACTGCACCCAGGACAGGGGGGAACCCGAGAACCAAAACCACTGGTCACCTCATAGCCTGCGATGAGATCGCCTTCTTTAACTGGGGTACTGGTAGTGGGCCGCACTGGGGCAAATCGTTCATCGGGCCTCTCCGTGATGTCTACCCCTGGCAATCGGTCAATTGCTCGAATCACTGATCGCATCCCCACATAGATGTCAGTCAGCAGCACAGCTGTCAGACAAGCAGCCGAGAGCCCAAGGGCAGGCCAGAATATGCCGTTACCCTTCGGCGCAGCTACTGCCCCTTGCAACTCCACCAGAGCGGCGCGCACTTCTTTTAACTCAGCAGATAGCTGCTCAGCTTTAGCGATGCCAGTGCGCTCCTTAGCAGCCAGCTTGCCTGCATTGACCTTTTCAACCCCTGCCCGAACACTCTGAGCTACTGCTGATAGCTTGCTGGTTTGCTTAGGGGTGTCAGGGGCTGAGCCGGTTGTGGAGGATGTTCCTGTATCTGCTGCTGCCATAGCTCAACGCCCTGGTTTACAAACTGGTCTCTTAGGTCAGGGTCTATACGCCCTGCGATGAAATATAGGGTTGCAACAATGGTGAGTAGCCCTATCAAATCAAACAGATTCTTCATTACCTTTAACCATCTGCTTTTGGGTTTTCAACTGTTAGCGCTGCTTTGCCGATACGGACAAAGTATTGAACAGTAATTGTGGTTGCTTTTTCTAGATTTATACCTCCACCCATGATGAGCTGAATTGCTAAAGCTGCGACAATCATATTTCTCAAGAATTTCATGATGTATCTCCTGAAGTGTTGGGCGCTCAAAGGGGCGCGAGTTTTTTGCTACTATTTGCGCCTGCTATCGCTGAAAGCCTTATTCTTTCGTTGGTCAGGCGCAAAATTTGAGGCCAGGCGCAAAAAATGGCCGCGCCTGGGTTTTGCGCCTGAGTCGCCGAAAGCATTGACACAAAAGCGGGCGCGAGTTTTTTAGACATCGGCAGGCGCGTCAGGCGCTGGATTCTCAGGGGGAAGTTTTTCGGCTTCGAGTGAATCCCACCAGTCACGTAAGGCAACATACCTAAAATCAGATGTTTTGCGCTGAATGATAGATCCATCAAAAGCCTTCACAATGGTCTTAAAATTTCCATCCATCGTGAGCGCTTTTAGATTTTCAAACTCGTTCGCTTCTGTAGCGTCCAAGATTTCTGGGTAAGCCTGAAATAGGCTTTCTATCCACTGCTGGCCTTTTGATTTTGGTGAAACCAACTCAACAGTATCGGGTAGCGTATCCGCGCCAGGAACCGCTTTCAAATCGACCTCACCACCCATGTAAGCAACGCAGGGGCGCACTCCGTCAACCTTCCCCATCCGCTGAATCTTGCGGGCGGCGGCGCGGAAGTCTGCCAAGGGCTCGTCAATCATCCCCAGGTTCTTGGTCACCCATCGCTTAGCGCTGGCCCCACGAAGAACAATCCAGTCGAGGGAGCTGATAAACGCTTGATTGATTTTCAACTCACCGACTTCTAGCCGCTGGGTAGCGATCGCAAGTTGCATCCCACGTTTGCCACCTCGGTTTTTGACCTTGCCAAGCAACGAAATGAAAGCCTCGCGGGATTTTTCGGATAGCTCACCCATCAAGTTATTGAACTCATCGATCACGATGAGCATGGGCGGGTGCTGATGCTGCCCAGTGCGGGCGGTGAATTCGTCCTCAATGACATCGGCAAAGATGTCGATATCGCTAACCTCGGTGAATACCTGCTTGCCAAGCTCTAGGCCATACCAGGCGGGCTGGCCTGCATCGGGGTTGTGGTTGTTGTCGAAGTCAAGGTCGTGGATCAGTACTTTGCCAGTGGGATACTTAGTCAGAAAGGCGTTGACAGTCATCAGCAACAGCAGGGTTTTACCATCGCCTGGTTCACCACAGACCCCAAAATGACGCACACGCTTAGTCGCCGCGTCCATCTCGACGATGGGCTTAAGCCAGCCAGTATCGTGGTTCAGTTCCTCAACCGCTTTCAGCTCCAGGTATTGCGCCCAGGGCATCTGGTCACCGGCATTGGTGACAATCTCGCGGCTAAGGCTCAGACCCTGCTCAGCTGGCCCGCTAAAGCAATCAGCGAAACCGCCCCAGACTTCTTTGACCAGCGCTTCAACCGCTTCGATGGGGGTTTGCTTAGCCTCTATCATCCGCCAGGCTGAAGACATCACCATCAGTGCCCCGATCACGTTCGCACCGGGGAAGCTGGCCAAGGCGATCGCACCACCCCCGAGCATGATTGCAGCGGGGGCAGGGTTGGTTTTAGGGTTGGATGCTTGCATAATCGATCTCTCCTGCGGTGGTCATGGGTAAATCGTCTGGGATGTCGAAGCTATAGCCATGGGCCATGTGGACAAATTGGGGATTATCGAGCCAGAACAGCATCAGCTCAGTAGCCTGTAGCTCTGCGTTTAGGTTGGCCAACTCTGCAAACGCGATGGCATCACCGTCGAATACACCTTGAGATTGCATAGCTGTCGCTAACTCAGTCTTGATAGTGCGGTAGCGAGTTTGAGCAAATGACTTGGGATTGCCGTCCTCACGGCCTGCTTTGAGCAGATAGGTAGCACGGGTAAGCACTACGCCGTTTTGTCCCTTTACACCCTGTGTCTGGGGCTCCGGGGTGGGTTGCACTGGCTGCTGAGGTTCGTCGAACGCTTTGCCGGTGCCTGCCCTCAAAGGATTGTTGGCCAATACCAATAGCCCCAGTAGACCGATGATGAGATGACTGCGAGAGAGTGAGACTTTAGATTTCATCTTGCGAACCCTCCAGAATTGCCGACCAGACTGCTAGCCGTCCATCATCTTCCGAGCCGTCGATCATCGCCTCATTGAGTTTCCGGCGCGCAATCTTGCGTAACACCTGGACTTCAGTTGGAGACGTAGGTAGTAGGCAGTGGGCCAACAGCAACCCGAGAAACATGAAAAATCCTGCGCCGTTCAATGCGCTGGCGATCGCGCCCCGATATTCAAGAGATGCAGTTAGCACCATGTAGAAGCCAATTCCAATGTGCAGTCCCATCACGCTCATCAGGGCATAAGCAAAAAAACGAAAATCCAAAAGCCTCTTGTAGACGTGCTTTGAGACTTTCCAGGCGGCTACAATTCCAAAGCTAAAAGCAAACATTGGGGTGCCTCGATTTCTAAGTAAGGTCATAATGTTGAAATCCTCCGTTTATCGTTATTCGGTGGCACTAAAAAGCAGTCTGGGCGTGCAAGCTGGGCTGCTTTTTGCTTTGTGGGCTAGAGGGTCATGCCGTCCCAGTTATCCGAGAGCCTTACCTGCTGAGAATCATCGGCAGGCTGCGGGGGGTGGGGGATAGACTGAGCCACTGGAGAGGCGTGCAAGCTCCCACAGATATGGTCTTGAGCGATCAGTGTCTGGACATACAAAGCCGGAGAGACCTTGGCGGCTGCGGCTTTTTGGGCGACCAACTCAGCATATTCAGCTGGTAAATATATTCGCTGTTGAATCATCGTCAAATCCGATAAATACCTTTAACCTCAATCTCTTGAGGGTTTCCGCTACAGATGCCAACATTCAGTTTTCGGGCGACATCGGCAACACCAGGTAGCAATGATCCACCACCAGCAAAGAACTTGGCTGGACATCGGCCAAACACATGCCCTGCCTGTGTTTTAGCGTCATTTATGCGGGCTTTCATCCACGGTTCAAAAGCATCGTCATACGCCTGCTTAAAGGAAATGCCGCTATAGCCATCTAGCTCAAACGTTCCAGCCTCTACGCCCAGCCGGATTTGCTCAGCACTAGGTCGTTCACCCGTGGTGTTTGCCAGCTCCGCAATTTCCTCAAATAACTTCCCTACGCCGTGCTTCAGGCTTTCCATCCCTAGCATCTGGCGCGATTGAGGGTCATAGGCCGCAACCGTAGTGTTTTGGTAGCCAAAATCTACAACAGCAATTGGCTGCCCTTGCGCCAGATAGACAGCTGAGCCTAACCCTTCAGGCACTGGACGCACGGAAACGATGTTAATCGTCAGCTCTTTTCCGTTAACCGTCACATCATGCAATCCCTGCAGCCGCCTAATTTCAGCGGCCATGTTTGGGGTAGGAATCGAGCAAGTCAAATCAACATTAAACAAGGACATCTCTTGGGGCGCTAATTCAGCTAGAACAGCGAGGGTCAGCGGCGCATACCACTTCGCCTTTAAACCGTCTTTTAGGGACTGAGAAGAACCCAAACTATCGAGATTTTCACCTACTGCGAAAGATCCAAATTCAGCACTAAAAACTGAATTCTTGATACTGACATGGAGCTGATTCGCCTTCAGATTTGCGGGAATTGACTCCGTGATGAGTGACCTCAATCGATAAAAGTTGACCCCATTAAATGCTTTTGAAAAGCCAGCGCCGATCGCAACAGCGATTTTTGTCGGATGCGGCACACCTGGGCTCACTTGAGCCGCATCGGTACGAAACGGGGGAAAGTCTTTTTGGGTGGCAGGGGGAGGGAAATCAGCTAAAACCATTGCAACTCCTGTGTTACGGACGAATAAACTTTTGATGCATGCTTTTGAACGGATTGGAACTTTTTGTATCTGATGCGCTCTTATGCGGTCGTCCGTATGGTAGCACAGGGTTGCTTATGTGCAACTAAATAATACCAAAAAGCTCTAATATGCTGAAACAAAGGGTTGGGGCATGTTCAATTAAGATCTAGGAGCAAATAATCAACTATGAGCAAAGCTGTGGCGAGTAAAGTTTGGGCAACTGTCTCTGACCGGTTAGCAAAAAAATTAGAACAACGAGCAGATGAAGAGGGGCGCTCTAGAAGCGATCTGATCTCCTATCTCTTGGAAAGGGTCATGGAGGATTGGCAGAGTGATTCTGAAGATGACGGCAAAGTCAGCAGTGAATCTCAGGACGATCGCAATGACTGACCACCAAAGCCACCCGCGCCACCGCGCAGATTTGGTCGGCTGAGCGCATAGCACCGCCCAATCGGATACGTCTGCAGCCAGTAGATACAGCAAACCCCCAGGCCGATCGGCCTGGGGGTTTGGTTGGGTGCCTGGGGATAGGGGGATGGGGGTTCGGCCATTTATTTAAACTCAAAAGCCGAGGATTTCTGGGCATTGCGTGAGGCTATGCGCAAGGGCGAGGTTGCGATCGCGCCGCTGGGGGCCATCAAAATAGAGGCAGCTCAATGGAGCACTACCCACGAATTAAACCGCAGCTTACTTAAGCTTTACACCCCCCCAGCACGTTTGAAGAACGGACAAATAAATCAAATTTGCCTGATGCTCCATGCAACCTCGGGGAACATACTGATGACGGGTGCTGAATATTACCACAACACATCCTCACCCTTGAGGTAAATCAATGTCCTTAGTACGTTCTAGGCCATTTGGCCGATGTGCCTAAGGGAGAACACGGATTATCCGTGACAAAGGTCACTGAGGTCTGCCCCCTTACTCACTGAACATCTTCTTACGCCTCATTGACACAGCGGCGTAGAGCGCTGTGTCTGTCGCATCACCCTGTAGGTCAGCTAGAGATATGAAAAAAACCGTATTAATTAAATGCTCTGATAGTGATTTCTTTTTAACAGTCAAAAAATTACCTAGTCGAGTTCAACAGCTTAAGTCAGAGAATCCAGAGGCCGCCGAGGTTTGCGTCAAGTCGAAATCCGATCAAGAAACCGTTTCCTTCAGAACCCTTGAAATTCTTTCTACTCAAAAGGCTCCAATGGATCAATCAGTTCCGTTAGGACATCCACAATAACGTTGTCATCTGTGACTGGCGTGCCCTGGTAAGTCAGAAAACCCGTTTTGGTCAACGCAGCAAGCATGAATACGTCGAGTTCACTACGCTGGCTCTTGCCGCTTGCTCGGCACCATCGCTGAACATCGGCAAATTTACGAACATAGGTTGGTTCTGCAAGGAACGCTCTGCCAGTCCGCAAGGCAAGCCATTCGCAAAACTGGTCCATCGTAAGTCCATCTCGTGACTCAAAAACCCCCTTAGCTTTAGCCCACTCATACAAATCGTCAGGCCAGGACGATGAGTCGGATTTACATCTCTTAAACCAGCAGCCAAAATTTGACTTGCCTTTTACAGTAGCGCTCACAACTTTTCCAATAACGCCACATGCCATATTAGGCGGCGACATAGGCTGATCGGAATAGTTTTGTAAATTTGGCATTGTACATCCTTATATAAATTTCATTTGCCATATTTGGTATTTGTAAACTAAGATCGCGATATCTAAATCCAAATTTACAGTTATGTCTCACACAAGTATCAGATTACTGGTTGATTCGGAAGTGGCTGAGGCCCTTCACAACGATGTAGGCAAGCTGGGGCGCTCTGGTGTGGTCAACATGTTGCTGCGTCGGTATTACGGCATCAACGATCGCCTGAAAAACATTGAACGTGTGCCCCTTAAAAGCAGCTACCCCCACCCCGAGGCCACACCGCCGCGATTGAGTAGCGGGAATCCAGTCGTATAGCAAAAACCCTCCCGTTGTCGGCGAGAGGGTCAATTTCCAATGTCAGACCAGAAAATTAACAGGTTTTGGAAATGAATAAACACAGTATATCCGCAAATACGCGGAGCGCAAGCCCCCCCCTGGGGACTATCACAATCTCTACCAAGAAAGGATCGCAAAGCTTTTCGATTCCGTGCCCAAACTATATCGACGATGTAGCACAGAATACAGCTGCATACTTAGCCGACAAAATAGGCGGATCTGTCGAGTCAATCACCCTGAACGGCGTGGAGGACGAGTCATGACAAGGGCAGAACGGGCCGCTCAGGTAGCAGCGATCTCAGAGCAAAGAAAACAGCGGCTCAGGGCCATGGTGGAACACTACCAAAGTCAGGATATTGAGATCGACTCTGTGCATAAGTTCACACTCTTAGCCGCTGCGACGATTGGTGGCTCCAGTAGCCTCCATCGCAGGTTTTTGATTGAAATGAATCTCGAACCTAAGCTGGAGCGCTTGACTAAGGCGGCGAGGCGAGAACGAAGGATCAGAGCTTACCTCGAATCAACTGAGGAAGTTTTCACGATGGCTGACATGTTGAGAGAAACCATCCCAGATATAACGATCCACTCTGGCATGTCGTTTCTTAATAATCGACCCAGCTTAATAGCGTTGGTTAAAGCCAAGATCGAAGAATTAGATCCAAGTGGTCAAGAGGGCGACCCTGAGATTGTCGAAATATCCGATAGAGATTTTCTTTTAAGCCAGCTCGATAAGTCGAAAGCCAGCCTGCTGATCAAACTCGATCGGTGGTATGGAGGTGTCTGCACTTTAGACCGAGTCTTTGTGAATGCTGGTTTTGGCGTCTCCTCAGAAGGCAGGGGCTTGAGAGACTATCGTCGCAAGGTGGGGCTGGAGTGGGTCGAAGCTCAACCTGAGATCTTTGCTGAGAAGTTTGAGTCGGGTGTGATGGGCTCCGACTTGGGCTATCGCGTTTGCCTAGCTCAGCCGCAGCACAAGGGGGTCGCATGAAGCAATTAAAGCGCCTCACTCGCCCCCAGAGACGGGAGCACTCAATAACAGAGTTCAATCAGATGCCCTACATCCCAGAGCGAGATAGGGCAGGTTACAAGGCGGCTGTGAGAGCGCAGCTACCGCATCTTTCGGAAGCCCAGGCGCTGGTGGCAGTGCGGGCTGTTTTAGGTCAGTTTTAGTCAATCAACAACAATGTCAATTCCTAATTACGTCAGACGGGAATGGGTCGATGGCTCTGCTGTTGATCCAGCACTACTGCAACTAAATGTCGAACAACTTGCGAGTGACTCAGCAATCGAAACGATGCTGGGCCAGAAGATTGACAGTTATGGCGGACAGTCTCAGCAATATGCAACCGGAGCGGTCAAGCGACTATTGCGGCGCTACGAATTCTTGCGTGAAGGTGGTTGGTGGGCCAGTGGCCTAGATCCCCTGAACGGTTGGAGGGCAATGGAATGGGGGCAGTTCAAGCCGGTATCTCCACGCCCAAACCCGCATAAGCCAGGGCAGTTTGTTAAATACGAAGCGCCCCCAGGCGTCGAAACGCGGGCTTATTTCTTCCGCGTGACTTGGGCTGTAGGCCTGCGAATTGTTCAGCGCTGTGGCGATGACTCTGCACTATTGGAGTACAACGATCGCATGGCCGATGCTGGTGAAGCACCAGAGTTCGAAGATCAGGGGTTTTGGCCCTGGTATCTCTCCACGACGCTTCCCCTGGCTATCACTGAAGGGGCTAAGAAAACCGCAGCACTGCTGACTGCTGGGTATGCCTGCATCGGTTTGCCTGGTGTCTGGAATGGCTTCCGTAGTAAAGACAGCAAAGGCAATCCAATCGCCGCCAAGTTAATTGCAGACCTCTCCGCCATCAACTGGCGAGGCCGCAAGGTGATCGTTGCCTATGACCAGGACCGCAAGCGCAAGACACAGCGCCAAGTCCGAAAGGCAATCGGGGCGTTTAGCCGACTACTCACCGCCGAGAAAGCCGTAGTGCATGTAGCAAGTTGGGATGCGGCGATCGCAAAAGGGGCCGACGATCTCATTGTTGCAGCAGGCGTAGATGCGCTGCACACAGCAATGGGCGGGGCCCTGCCTTTGCCAGCGTGGCAAACAGAAGCGTTTCGGCAGCTCACATACGTTCCAGATCGGCAGCTCAAGCTTGACAACCAGATCCCCTACTTAGGGGCTCTGAACATTCCCGAGAATCGCCGCCTGGTTGCACTCAAAGCGCCAAAGGGGGCAGGAAAGACCTACAGCCTTGAGGAGATTGTGAGCGCCGCGAGAGACCGCCAGCAACCGGTACTGATTCTCACTCACCGGGTGCAGCTGGGGCACGATCTGTGCCGACGCTTGGGAATTAATTATGTGTCTGAGATTTACTCGGACCCAGAGGGCAAGTTATTTGGCTTTGGGCTCTGTGTGGATTCGCTGCACAGCAAATCTCAGGCCAGATTTGACGCCGAGGGCTGGACGGATGCCCTAGTGATCATCGATGAGGCAGAGCAAGTGATTTGGCATCTGCTCAACTCCGAGACTTGCATCGGCAAGCGGGTCGAAATTCTAGAGCAGTTTAAATTGCTCATTGAAAACACCCTGGACAAAGAAGGTAAAGGGCAGGTGATCCTGGCCGATGCTGACCTAACCGACCTTTCAATCCAGTTCATTCAGAAGCAAGCAGGCTGGGCGATCGAGCCGTGGATTTTTTCAGCCACGAAAGAGGGGCAGCCCTGGGAGGTCTCTCACTTCTCACAGAGCAATCCCGCAACATGGTTCGATGCTCTGGAATTTGAGATCCTGCGCAAACGCCGTGTTTTAGTCCATCTCAGCGCCCAGGAAATCAAGAGCCGGTGGGGGACTCACAACATAGAACTGCGGCTGCGTGAGCAATTCCCCGACAAAGAGATTCTGCGCATTGATGCTGAGACCGTCGCCGATCCGCAGCACCCTGCTTTTGGGTGCATGGACAAGCTTAATGAGCTGTTACCAAAATACGACATTGTTTTGGCATCTCCAGTTATCGAAACAGGCGTCAGCATTGACGTGCATGGTCATTTTGATAGCGTTTGGGGATGCTATGGGGGCGTGCAGACTTGCGACTCCGTGCGCCAGTCGCTGGCCCGTCTCCGTGAGCCTGTACCCCGGTTTGTTTGGCTTGCTAAACATGGACTTAGCCGAATTGGCAATGGTTCACCTCAACCGCGTCAACTGTTGAACAGCCAACAAAAAATGATTGGGGTCAACATTAAACGCTTGGTGGCCGCTGGTTTTGACGAGTTGGATCACCAATGGAACACCGGGGCGTTGGAGACTTGGGCCTGCATGGCGGCGAGGGTCAACGCTGGGCAGATTTGCTACAGACACACCATTCTTGAAGGGCTGCGCGGTGAGGGGCATGACCTCACTGAGATCAGGGGGGAGAGCTGCAAAGCTGATCTGCTGGCTGAAGAGATGGCAGAGATCCGCGATACTGCCGCAGACCTTGATCGGCAGCAAACTTGCGAAGCTGAGCAAATAACGGAAAGCCAAGCCAAGAAGCTGAAAGGGTCGCGTAGTCTTACCCGCACACAGCGGCAACAGCTCACTAAACACGACATTCAGGAAAGCTACCTGATCGATGCTGAGCAAGTAACGCCCTTGATCGTGGAAAGGCATCAGCAAGGTTGGCATTCTGCTCTACGTCGTCACTACTACTTGACGGTGGGGCGAGAATTTTTGAGCCAGCGCGACAAAGACCGGATCACCGCGATTCAGAAAAACGGCAAGGTGTGGGCACCCGATGCAAACCGTTCACAGATGGGGGCACAGATTGCGCTCTTGGAACTGCTGGGGGTGCTGGAGTGGTTAAAGCCAAACTATTTACTTAGCCGGGACAATGAGGCTGTTGTAAACACGATAGGCCGATGTTACCAACACCAGGGCGCGATCAAGACGGTTTTGGGGGTCACTATTCCCATATCAGAGCGCGATCGGGAGAAGTACGAACACGGCAACCCCAGCATGACCCCGATCAGCATCATCCTCAAAAAATTGGGGCTCAAGATGCTGTGTGTTGAGCAATCAGGTCCGAGAGATTTTCGATACCGCGCTTACATCATTCAGCAGCTTAACGATGGGCGAGCTGGAGTCTTTGATCGATGGCTTGCCGAAGACAAAAAACAAACCGAAATGCTTGCCAAATCAAGTTCTGACCCACCACAAGAGCTAAGTCATAATCACTCCGCCGTGCACAGCGCTCCTAATAATACTTATATAAACAGCACTGCTGTGCACACGGATCTAAATTCTCCCATTGAAATAACTTGGCGCAACACGGCAGAGGCCATCGGTAAGTGGGCGCGATCGCCGTTCGGGGTTGGCAAAGTATTCAAGTGCGAGTGGGGTAAGTTCTGGCTCAAAGATGCCGATAGCGGTCGCGAGTGGTTTGCTGGCATTAGTGAAATCCCAAGAGTGTGGCCAGAGCTACCGCCAGAGCAGGAGGTGGCCTGATGCTTCAACACCTTGATCTTTTCAGCGGCATTGGTGGCTTCTCATTGGCAGCTCAGATGGTGGGCAATATCAAAACCACACAGTTTGTGGAGCTGCGCCCGCATTGCCACCAGGTTTTAGCAAAGCAATTTCCAGGAATTCCCATCCATGCCGACATCACAACTTTCACTGCTGAGCGAGGACAATTCGACCTCATCACAGCAGGCTTTCCCTGCCAGGACATCAGCGCGGCCAATGCGCAAGGGGAAGGTATCACTGGTGAGCGATCCGGACTTTTCTTTGAAGTTATCCGAATCCTTCGCGAGTGCCGACCTCGTTACCTCGTACTGGAAAACTCGCCAGCGCTGCTTAATTTCAGAAGCGGGCGAGATATGGGAGCAATTCTCTGGGAGCTTTCCCGATGCGGGTACGATGCGGACTGGTCGGTTATATCAGCGTGCTCAGTGGGTGCCCCACATCCACGGAAAAGGCTGTTCATTGTGGCCTACCCCAACAGCATCAATGGCTCGCTCGGGCTGGCCTTTCACGATCAATACAGAAGGGCGTTACAAACTCAGCACAAGAAAGCGAGCTTTAGCCCATGGGCCGAAGCCCCACCCCACTCTTCTGGAATGGCTAATGGGTTACCCCATCGGGTGGACCGAGTTATAGGACTGGGCAATGCTGTGGTTCCACAGGTTGCCGCGATTGCCTTGCAAAGAGTTCTTGGCCTGGAGGCAGCAGCATGACTACCCCTTACGACTGGCCCGACTGGGTGCGGCCCGATGGCTGGGCCTACTGCGCCCCTCGCGGCATCGCCTTCGAGATTGTGGGGCGATGCATGAGCAAGCATGGCGATCCAATGCTCAGGCACGCCCACGCGCCCGCTGAGCCCCTCCCCCTTGCTCAGTGTCGCCCGCTGCAGGTGACTGACCTGCATGAGGCTGCTGAGCTGCGCTGTGGGGGCAAACGCAGAGAGTTTCTACCCCCGAACGCTGAGGGGGTGATGCTGTTGGCCAACGGCCCCCAGCGCTACTGGGTGAAAGTAGCCGAGAGTTTTGATGCAGCCGTGGCGGTGTTTGCGGCTGAGTTTGACGGGGTGATCTGTTCGCTGACTGACGACGATTTTGAGTTTCTGGAGAGTGCGTGATGGATTGGTACCTATGGGGTGTTTTAGTGTTTGGCGGTTTGTTTACGGCGATCGCGATTGCAGCAAATCCCAGTGATTCAGTCTGGGCGTTCTGGAGTGTGGTGATTGCAGCAATCCTCTGGCCCTTAGCAGTAGTTAGAGCATTTGCGGAAAAACTTGGAGGGTTTTACTGATGAGCCACGAACAAACAAACCTCCTGGCAGAAGTAGGCTGGGTCGCCCCGCCCCCACCGGAGCCTTTCACTACGGACGACTGGGAGACCCCTGACGACATAGCCAAAGCCTTGGCCGATCTGGTGCGCCTGGATGAGAGGGTGGTCGAGGTAGGTGCGGGGGGCGGACAAATCAGCCAGTACCTTTATGGCTCTCCCATCTGCGTTGAATCAAGCGTCAAACGCGTGGCTCGGGGGAGGGAGAAAGCCCAGCACTGCAAATGGGTTGAGGAAGATTTCTTTCACTGGGCAGCCCGCCAACGCAACAATTGTGTGGACTGCTTTATTGCCAACCCCCCGTTCAGCATCGCCCTAGATTTGGTCGAGGCCGCATTGCCACTGCTAGCAACCAAAGGCCGATTCCTGTTGCTATTGCCCACCGAGTTTTTTCAGTCTCAGACCAGAGCAGCTCAACTGCGGGCGCTGGGATTGGTAATCAGCAATGAGTGGCGAATTGCGGGCCGAGTTGCTTATCTAAAGCTCGGCGTCTCCCATCCAGGCCGCCAATGCTATGACAGTATCTTTGAGCTGAGGCCTCGGAGCCAAGCCAAAGCCGCGGTGAAAGTCATCGACCCTATGGGGAGGCTGAAGTAATGGCGAGTCAGAGTGAACTATTGACCGATCTCTCTAGCCAACTTGAGGAACTGTCTGTCCTGGTACAAAGGCTTTTGCAAGAAAGGGCATCAGCCAGCGATGTTCCTGCAGGTTTGCTCTCTCCAGAGCAGGCCTGCAAATACTTGGGATATCCTTCGGGCAAGTCACTGGTTGAAACGCTGAGGGCTTCGACTTGCCCTTATCAGTCAGGGACCGAGATTCAAAAGCATGGCCGCTACTGGCGTATAAACGTACGGGCCATCATGATAAGGCTGGAGAAAGAACAGGCGTTAAAGCGGGTTTGTTGATGGGGGCATAGGGCGATCGCTGCGGGTTAGCGCTCTTTCAATCGCAGCGTCAGACCGAGTTCCATCTAGCCACTTTTGATAAGTTCTCATATGCTCTTCAACGCTATGCCCCATCAGCTTTGCACAGACTGATTCAGGTAATCCAAATGACACATGGGTGCGGATTGCGAATGCATGACGGAGGTCGTAGACCTTGAACGGCATTTTGTACTTGGTTCTGAATTGATTGGAAATTTTCTTTCCCAAGTTGCCTTTGTGGTAAGAGTTCTCTGCATCAATCAATGGCAGGTTTGGTGATTCCAAATGCCATAAATCGACCCATTCAGGGTAAAAAGGCTTGGCGACGCGCTGACCTGTCTTACCCACCGAGATGACTAGGCTATGGTCATCTTTCATCTCTCCAAAAAAAGCCTCATGGGGACGCAACCCATACACAGTAATTAAGCCATACAAATATTGCCATCGATCATTAGGGATGATCTCACGCCATTCAGCGATCGCCTCATCGCTAGGCAGCTCCCTCGCTTTAACCTTACTGCGGCCATAGTTTCCCTGGTATTGAAGCAAATCAACATCAACCCCGGCAAAGTTGGCAAATGCCTGTAACCGCTGACAGCACAATCGCCTTGAGCTACTGTTTGGCTTTTTGCTCAGCGCCAATTTGACTAGAGTTTCGGGAGTCAAACGACCTTGCTGCGGAAGCTGATGAAGGTACTTAAGCCAATTTTCGCGCCAGGTGCGATCTCGTAGTTGATGCGTCGCTCGGTAGTCCTTTTCAAACTTGCGTATCCATGTCGATGTTTTTAACTGAGCGGCTTTAGTCCGGTAGTTGAATTCATCCCAGCTAAAATCCCCACTTACCAACTTTGCACCAATCAGTATGGCCTCTGCCCTAGCCTTCTTGATGCCCTGGCGACTTACCGGCAGTCGAGATGCAATTTTTTGTTGATACGGCAGAGGCTTTTTGCTGCCCGGCTTTGGCGGGAAAGTCCCTCGAAAATAGATCATGTCCCCCGCCCGCACCAGCGTCACCCTTGTCCTCTCAGCCTTTAGGTAGGCATTTGCTTGCTTCAAAAGATCTGCTATGGTGGCATCGTCAAGAGGGCAAACTGCTTTGGGCATTTTTTTGACTAAAACTCTGACTAATCTATTCCAAGGTACTACGGTATAATCGGGGATAGCCAGTCACATTCGAGCCCATCAAAGCAAGCAAAAAAGCCTCTAAGACCCCCTTTTTACAAGGGTTCTAAGACCTGCGGGTGTAGTTCAGTGGTAGAACGTCAGCTTCCCAAGCTGAATGTCGACGGTTCGAGTCCGTTCACCCGCTTTTTCAATGAAAGTCTTGTCAAGCAAGGTATCCAGATTTTTGCCTAGATGGGTTTAGATGGGTATTTCAGTACGCTTGAACTATATTTTTGGTACGCTGTTGGGCATTTTTAGACGTTTTAAGTCACAAATTGGGTGTAAGTTGGGTGTAAAATTTAGGCCTAAAAGGATGATTCTGATTCGGAGGTCAGGATGGACTCGGGTCGTCAATCTAGCAGAGCGCCAAAGGGCAGCGTTAAGGTCATCGTTTCCCATGACCGTTTGCAGTTGCGATTTCGTTATGGGGGCAAGCGTCGCTACCTCAGCCTTGGGCTGCCAGATACACCAGTCAATCATAAGGTTGCTGAAGCCAGGGCAAGGCTCATTGAGCTGGACATCATTTCGGGTAATTTCGATTCAACCCTGGCGAAGTACAGGTTGCCTGCGGATACAGAAGGTTCCTCCCAAGATAAAGCCAAGCCGAACTTATGGGAGCTTTGGGAACGGTTTGTTGAATACAAGGAGGCCCAGTGTCGCGAAAACACGATGCGGCATACCTATGCAGTCTATACAAACTATGCCAAGAGCCTGCCAACATATGATTTAGAAAGAGCTGCCGAGATCCGGGATTACGCTCTCAAACAGTTTCCTTTGGATGCGGCCAAGCGATTTATTACAAGATTGTCTGCCTGTTGTGAATTTGCCAAAACATCAGGTTGGATTGAGACAAATCCATTTGTGGGAATGGCGGCTGATATTAAGGGGTATGACTAGATTTTGATGTATGCCAAGTAACTTGTAAGCTTTATCTCATAGGTCTTGAGGTTAGGGAGATAAGCGAATGAGTGCATCTATCATTCAAAATGATGAGCATAGTGTGACTATCCAAATCACGATTCCCTTTGAGGGCTCGATGCTGGCCACAGAAGAGAGTCTCCAGAGATTACAGACGAGGTCTAGTTTGATTAGATGCTGTTGCAAAGCATTCGCTTTGAAACAG